>NZ_JBNFOF010000250.1:0-3670 GCF_057364645.1 Janibacter sp. CFPM2_SD2 | reverse complement strand
GCGGGCGCTGGTCGCTCTTTCGCGTGACGAGGCCGGGCTCGACCGCCTCGACCGGGCCGTGCTCCGACGCGCTGTGCCGCCGGCTTGCGGGGGCGGGCCGGTCGGCCTGTCGACCCTCGCCGTCGCCGTCGGCGAGGAGACCGACACCGTCGAGACCGTCGCCGAGCCCTATCTCGTGCGGCAGGGCTACATCGTGCGCAGCCCGCGCGGACGGATGGCCACGCCGGCGGCCTGGGCCCACCTCGGCCTCACCCCGCCACCGGGGGAGCAGGGGGCTCTCCCCTTCGCAGAGGGGCCGGACACCGGCCGTCTCGGCTGACGTCACACGGAACCAGATCGCCCGTCGTGTCCGTTGGTGAGGGCGCAGGGGCTGACCTAGACTCGGCCACTGGCTCGGGCGACCCCGAGCCACTGCGACGTCACCTCGACCGACCAGTCCCGACCCAGGAAGTCCGCACTCATGAACCAAGGCTCGCAGACCGCCAGCCTGATCCTGCTGATCCTCCCGCTGATCCTCATCGGCTTCATGCTCTGGAGCGCGCGGCGACGGCAGAAGACCATGGCGGACTTCTCCGCCTCCCTGCAGGTCGGGGAAGAGGTCGTGACGACCTCGGGCATCTTCGGGCGGATCACCGAGGTCGAGGACGACCGGGTGCGCCTCGAGGCCGCCCCGGGCATCGTGCTCACCCTCGACCGACGCGCCATGGCGCCAAGGTCGCGCCGGGCGGGGACGTCACCACCGACACCGACGGGCGGGACTGACATGGCTGACCGGCGACGCAGCAAGGACGTGGCCCGCAAGGACAACGCCAAGCGCACCCTGATGTGGCTCTTCGCCTTCATCATCATGCTCACCGGTGCGCTGGGCTATGGCGTGTGGAAGAAGGATGCCTCGTGGACGCCCGCGCTCGGGCTCGACCTCGAGGGCGGCTTCCAGTTCATCCTCTCGCCGCGCAGCACCGAGGGTGGCTCGGTCTCCCAGCAGCAGCTCGAGGAGGCCCGCGACATCATCGTCCAGCGCATCGACGCACAGGGCACCTCGGGGGCGGAGGTGACCACGCAGGGCTCGTCCAACATCGTCGTCGCCATGCCCGGTGTGCCGACCAAGGAGCAGCAGGACGCGATCGCCGCGTCGTCGCAGATGCAGTTCCGCCCGGTGCTCGCGACGGACCTCGGGTCGCCGCAGGCCGCCGAGCCGACGCCCTCCGCGACGACCTCCGGCAGCGGGTCCAAGAGCAGCTCGTCGAGCAGCTCGACCCAGCCGAGCGCCAGCCGCAGCAGCTCGACCGCCGCCTCGCGCGAGCAGGAGCGCACCGCCGAGCCGACCTCGACGCCGAGCGGCTCGAAGTCGAGCACGACGTCGGGCACGAAGACCACGTCCGGCACGAAGACCACCTCTGGCGCCACCCCGACGGCGAGCGAGCAGTCGTGGAAGCCCTCGGGCAAGCCGACCGACGAGCTCGACCCCAACAACATCTCGACGAAGGTCTGGAAGGAGTTCCAGGACCTCGACTGCTCGAAGCCGCCGGAGGACCAGCCGGCCGGCAACACCGACAGCGCGATCGTCGCCTGCAAGGAGGACGGCTCGCTCAAGTACGTGCTCGGCCCGGTCGTCGTCGCCGGTACCGAGATCGCCGACGCGCAGGCCGGTTACCGGGTCGGCCCGCAGGGCCAGCAGACCAACGAGCCCGAGATCCAGCTGACGCTGACGAGCAAGGGCCGCAAGGAGTACGGCGACGTCTCCAAGCAGATGGTCAAGCTGCAGGGGCTCAACCCGACCAACCCGACCAACCCGCCGGCCTCCTACAACGCCCTGGCCGCCGTGCTGGACTCCAAGGTCCTCATCGACCCGGGCTTCAACGAGGCGATCCCCAACGGCCAGGCGAGCATCTCCGGCTTCTCGATCGACGAGGCACGGTCACTGGCCAAGTCGCTGAAGTTCGGCGCCCTGCCGCTGTCCTTCGACGTGGAGAGCCGTCAGGAGATCAGCCCGACGCTCGGCTCCGAGCAGCTGCGCTACGGCATCATCGCCGGGCTCATCGGCCTCTTCGTCGTGCTGCTCTACTCGCTCGTGCAGTACCGCGCGCTGTCGATCGTCGTCATCGGTTCGATGCTCGTGGCCTTCGGCATCACCTACCTGGCGATCGCCCTGCTCGCATGGGGCTACAACTACCGCCTCGACATGGCCGGCGTGACCGGCCTGATCATCGCCATCGGTGTCACCGCCGACTCCTTCATCGTCTACTTCGAGAGAGTGAGGGACGAGCTGCGCGAAGGGAGGAACCTGCGGGCAGCGGTCGAGGCCGGCTGGGCCCGGGCCAAGGGCACGATCCTCGTCGCCGACGGCGTCAACCTCATCGCCGCCGTCGTGCTCTACGTCCTCGCCAGCTCTGGTGTGCGTGGCTTCGCCTTCACGCTGGGCCTGACGACGCTCATCGACCTCGCGATCTTCTGGCTCTTCACCCACCCGCTGCTGACGATCCTCGCCCGCAACAGGTTCTTCGCCTCCGGGCACAAGTGGTCCGGCTTCGACGTCGACACCCTGCGTGAGGCCAAGGTCCGCTACAAGGGTCGCGGCAACTTCGACATCGACAACCCGGTCGCCGTGCCGGCCGAAGGGAGCGCCCGATGAGTCGCATGGCGCAGTGGGGCAACGACCTCTACACCGGCGACCGGTCGATCGACTTCGTCGGCAAGTCCAAGACCTGGTACATCGCCTCGGCCGTCATCATGGCGGTGGCCGCACTCGGCTTCGTCGTCCAGGGGCTCAACCTCAGCCTCGAGTTCACCGGCGGTTCGGAGTTCCGCGTCGTCACCCAGGGGGCACCGGCCTCCTACGAGGACGACGCGACCTCGGCCGTCCGCGAGGTCGCCGGTGGCTCCGCCTCGGCCAATGTCACCACCATCGGCGGCAACACGGTCCGCGTGCAGACTGAGGAGCTCGACGGCGACGAGTCGCGGGAGGTGGCCCGCGAGCTGGCCCGCACCTTCGGCGTGCCGCAGTCGGAGGTCAACTCCAGCTTCATCGGCCCCTCGTGGGGTGCCTCGGTCAGCCAGCAGGCCCTGCGGGCCCTGATCGTCTTCATCGTCATCACGACGGCGCTGATGGCGCTGTACTACCGCAACTGGAAGATGGCGATCTCGTCGATCGTCGCGCTGGCGCACGACATGCTCATCACGGTCGGCATCTACACGTGGACCGGCTTCGAGGTCTCGCCGGCGACGCTCATCGGCTTCCTCACGGTCCTGGGCTACTCCCTGTACGACACGGTGGTCGTCTTCGACCACGTGAAGGAGAACACCCGGGCCGCCTTCCAGAACAAGCGCTCGACCTTCGCGCAGGCGGCTAACCTCGCGGTCAACCAGACGCTCGTGCGCTCGATCAACACCACGGTCATCGCCGTGCTGCCGATCGTCGCCGTCCTCATCATCGGCTTCGCCAAGCTCGGCCCCGGCACCCTGCTCGACCTCTCGCTGGCGCTCTTCATCGGCATGACGGTCGGTGCCTTCTCGTCGGTCTTCATCGCGACCCCGCTGCTCGTCGACCTGCGGCGCAAGGACGCCGACGTCGTCGCGCTCGAACAAGGCGGCGAACGAAGCACCAGGCATCGGCCGCGCGACGGGCCGTGCCCGCCACCGCCGGTGCGCGTACGGGGGCCGGCTCGACCGG
>NZ_JBNFOF010000249.1:0-3732 GCF_057364645.1 Janibacter sp. CFPM2_SD2 | reverse complement strand
GCCGCGCGCCGCTGACCTCTTCGGCGCGCTGGTCTTCCTCGGCATCGTGGGCGCCCTCGTGGGCGGCATGGTGACGATGGCCTTCGTGGCGGCGGGGCCGGACGCCGGCTCGCCGGACCCGGTGGCCGCAGCCTCGACCTACGGGGGTGGGGCGGCGCCGCGTCGGGATCGTCCTCGCGGTGCTGCTCGTCCGGCCGCTGCGTCGCGCCGTACTCGGCACCCCGCCGGTCGCCTCCGTCGTCACCGACCGCCGCGCGGCGGAGATCGACCGGCCCGACGGGCGGGCGCGCGTCGTCGAGGAGGTGGCGCTCGACGCCCTCCCGCAGCTGACCCGTCGGGTCCCGAACCGCGGTCCGGCGCAGCTCTCCTGGGACGTGCTCACGACGCAGAGCTCGCGCGGGTCGGACATGTCCGGCCACCGTCCGGTCGGCTTCCTCGACCTCACCGCCGACGAGTCACGAGAGGCCGAGCGGACCATCGTCGAGGCGAAGGGGGCGACCTCCCCTTCGCCCGTCACGCTGCGCCAGACGACCATGGGACCGCACCACGAGCAGCTGCTCGCCGAGGTCGTCCACCCCGGGGAGCGGGTGACCTGGCGGGAGCCGGGCCGGCTGCCGGTGCTCGTCGAGCGGTGGAGCAGCCAGCTGGTGCTGGGGGCGGTGGTCTTCCTCTTCATCGTCTTCGGCTTCTGCTCCGATGGCATGTGGAGCGTCGTCGGGTCGATCAGCACGACGGCCGGCCTCGTCGCGGTCGGCGTCGTCGTCCTCTTCGGGCTCGTCGTGCTCACCGGCCTGCTGCGGCGGGCCGCCACGGTGCACCGCGCCCACCAGGCGGCGACGAACCCGCACCCGACCGGCGGCGGCCCGCCCGCCTTCGTCGCGGTCAGGGCTGTCACCGACCGGCGCGCCCTCATCGCCCAGCGCGACGGCAGCGGCGCCCTCGTCGTCAACACCTTCCTGCCGCAGCACGTGGCGACCCTGCAGGTCAGGCCCGGTCAGGACTGGACGACGACCTTCGTCCTCGGGCGTTCGCAGCACCCGGAGGCCGACGACCTGCTGTCTTCGCAGAATGCCTTCTCCGAGGTGCGGGACGGGGCTGGTGCGCACGCGGCGCTGCAGGCCCTGCTCGGCCGCAGCGGCTGAGAAGCCCGCCCTCGAGCCGTCAGCCGCGGGGGCGCCGCAGCAGCATGACGATGCCGATGACGAGGGCCACGAGAGCGATCACGCTGGCGGCGAGACCGAGGACGAGCGACCACACGACCCAGGGGTCCTCGCTCGCCTGGTCGACCATGATCGCGCCGAGCCCGCCGTAGGCGACGACCCCGAGTCCGCAGCAGCCCAGGAGCGCGCCGAGGCCAATGAGCAGGTAGGGCACGGCACCCCGCAGCCCCGACGAGGGTCGCGGTGCGGGAGGAGGTGCGCTCATGCTGGGACCCTAGGCCAGCACAGGGGTCCTCCGACACGGCACGAGGCGAAAGGAGTCGGTCACGATGACGATCGAGCTCGCCCTCCCCTTCGCCGGGAGGTGGATCGTGCGCAACAGCCCGGCCGACCGGGTGCCGAGCCACGGGACGACCCGCTTCGCGTCGGCCCACGCCATCGACTTCGTCCCCGTGGGCGGGGACCAACGGACCGCGCCGATCACGTGGGCGAGCCTGCTGCGGCCGCAGGCGCCGGAGGACTTCCCGGGCTTCGGCCGGGCGATCGTCGCGCCCGTGGCCGGCGAGGTCGTCGCTGCCCACGACGGCGAGCCCGACCACGCGGCATACCGGGGGCTGCCGTCGCTCGGTTATGCCCTGACCCAGGGCCGGCGGGCGGCCGCCGGCTGGCCCGCCCTCGCCGGCAACCACGTGATGATCCGCTGCGACGGCGGCGTGGTCGTCATGTGCCACCTCCAGCGCGACAGCGTGGCGGTGGCGGTCGGCGAGCAGGTGCGCACCGGTCAGCTCGTGGCCCGCTGCGGCAACTCCGGCAACAGCACCGAGCCGCACGTGCACGTGCAGGCGATCGACCGGCTGCCCGTCGAGGTGGCGCAGGCGGTGCCGATGAGCTTCGGCGGTCGGCTGCCGCGCAACGGCGAGGTCGTCGGCGCCTGACCCCGAGCACGACGAAGGGCGCCGCACCAACCGGTGCGACGCCCTTCGGATCTGTGCGCGAGGGGGATTTGAACCCCCACGCCCTTTCGGACACTGGCACCTGAAGCCAGCGCGTCTGCCGTTCCGCCACTCGCGCAAAGAGTGTGCCCAGCGCCTTCCGGCGCACGAGCCGTCTCATTGTGCCCCATGATCCGCCGGATCCCCAAAGCGAGGGTCAGTCGCCCTCGCTCACGGCGAGGTGCTGCTGGGCCAGGCGGCGCAGCGGGGCAAGGACGCGGTCGACGAGGACGGTGCCGAGGACGACCTGGCGGACGGCGCCGGCCGGGTCCGCCGGGACCGAGTCGACGTCGACGCGGGCGATGCGCAGCACACCGTCGGCATATTGCGTCATCCGCGCCTCGTCGAGGCCGAGGCCGGCCGCGTCGCACGCGGCCCACGCCGTGTCGAGGTCGTCGATGACGGGGTCCTGCGGGTGGACCTGCCAGCCGGCCTCCGCCAGCCAGGCGCGGGCACGCGAAGGGGGGACCTCCCCTTCGTCGGGTCGTCACCGTCGGGACCGGCCACGAAGTCCTCGCCGAGCAGGGCCCGCTGCGCGGCGCCCAGCACGTCGACCCGGGAGGTGCCGGGGTCGGCGATGACCTCGAGGACCTGGCGAGTCGTGGCCAGCGACAGCCCGCCGACGCTCGTCAGCGCCCGGATCAGCCGGACCCGCTCGACGTGGTCGTCGCCGTAGCTCGCGCTCGTGCGCGAGAGCGCCTCACCGGGCTGCAGCAGGCCCTCGCGCAGGTAGTACTTGAGCGTGGCGACCGGGACGTCGGTCGCGGCGGACAGCTCGGAGATCTTCATGGGCTCACCTCTTGCGCCGGATAGTAGACCTACCCAATACTGGATAGCCGCACTATCCAGGGATCGGGAGGCACCCTCATGCAGCACCACACCCACGCGGGCGACGACGACGTCGTCGTCTTCAACATCGGGATGACCATCGCCCAGCCGCACCGCATCGACCTGTGGTGGCCCGTCTTCACGGCCATGCCGCGGATGATCGCCGAGCTCGAGCGGGCGAAGGGGGCGGCCGCACGCGGCGAGGGCGAGGACCTCGGCTTCCTCGGGGCGACGACCCTCATGGGACGCCGCGGCCCCTGGGTCGTGCAGTACTGGCGCAGCACCGAACAGCTCTACCGCTACGCCAGCTCCGCCGACCACGCCCACCTGCCGGCGTGGAAGCGATTCAACGCCGCCGCGCGCAAGCACCCCGGAGCCGTCGGCATCTGGCACGAGACCTTCGCCGTGCCGGCCACCGGCATCGAGACCCTCTACGGCAACGGCGCGCGCATCGGCCTGGGCGCGGCGACGGGCACGGTCGAGGTAGGCCGACGCGGTGCCCGGGCCCGCACCCGGTTGGGCGCGCGGGTCGCCTGACGCGCGGCTCCCACGGGTGGAGGTGGCAGCGACCGACCATTCGGTCGCGCACACCTCGACCCGGCACCGGGCGGAGGGAGGTTAGGCCGCCCGGGACTCGTCGACGCCACGAGCCGCCTCGAGCAGCAGCCCGATGGCCCGCTGGGCCGCGGGGTTGGTCTCGGAGGAGTCGCGCAGCAAGCGCGACGATGCGCCGGCGGGCGCGGGGTCGGCGC
>NZ_JBNFOF010000248.1:0-3857 GCF_057364645.1 Janibacter sp. CFPM2_SD2 | reverse complement strand
GCAAAGGGGTTTTCAAAACCCCTTGCGAAAGGGGGGTGGTTTTCTCGGGTCACCCGGAAATCGAGGTACGGGTGGGGCGGGCCCCGGTCGAGACCTCGCTCAGATGCTCGCGACCCTCACGATGAGCGCCTGCTGGTCGACGGTCACGAGCAGGCGCGTGGCCTCGCCGATGACGTCGCCGTCCACCTGCACGGGGTGCGGCTCCTCGACGGACGCGGTGTAGACCGAGCCGGAGGTGCGGAGGAGCTCGGTGCCGTCCTTCTCGGAGCGGCCGAGGACACGCACGGCGACCGAGCCCCACCCGATGATCGTCTTCGGGGCGACGATGACACCGTCGAGGCGACCGTCGTCGATCCGGGCGCTCGGGATCAGCTGGATGCCGCCGGTGAGGGTGCCGCAGTTGCCGAAGAGGATCGTGCGGGCTCGCACCGGCTCCTGCGCCTTGCCGTCGATGGTCCACCGGACGCGGAATCGCTTGATGAAGATGCTGCGGAAGCCGGTGACGAAGTAGGCCGTCCACCCGACCTTGGCCTTGAGCTCCTCGCTCGTGTTGCCCATGATCGCCGCGTCGAAGCCCATGCCCGCCATGACGAGGAAGGGGTGCCGCTCCACCGGCGGCCCCTCGACCGGCTCCTCCGCCTGGCCGGAGTCCTCGGTCGCGGCCTCCTCGGCCGGGTCGAGCTCGATCCACGCGACGTCGATCGCCTTGTTGCGCCCGCTGTAGGCGACCCGCAGCGCCTCGGTGAGGTCGGCGCCGAAGGGGATGTCGAGGTTGCGGGCGAGCAGGTTGCCGGTGCCGCGCGGCAGCAGGCCCATCGGGGTGCGGGTGCCGGCGAGGGCGACCGCGACGGCGCGGATCGTGCCGTCACCACCGAGCGGGCAGACGACGTCGACGCCGGCCTCGAGGGCCTCACGGGCCTGCCCGGTGCCCGGGTCCTTGATCGTCGTCTCGATGAAGAGCGGCTCCTCCCACCCGAGCGAGACGCTCGCGGCGGTCAGCTCGGCGCGGGTCGCGGCGACGTCGTCGAACTTCGTCGGGTTGATGATGATGCCCGCGCGACGAGGCGCCGGGGCGCTCCCTTCGTCCCGCCGGAAGCGGTGACGGTCCGGCCGGGACCGGCCGTGACGGGGGGCCGCGGCACCGGGCCACGGAGCACCAGGGCGACGACGACGGCGACGAGCGCGAGCGAGATGGCGATGACGATCGCCAGGAGAGTCCAGTCCGACACGGCCGTGACGCTACCCCAGCGAGGGGCCTGCGCCCCGGTCGTCACGCCGGTGGCGGGCGGCGCCGGCGCGTGGCGCGGATATCCTGCCTGTCGTGATCGACCTCAAGACCCTGCGCGACCAGCCCGATGCCGTCCGAGCGAGCCAGCGTGCCCGCGGCGAGGACGAGTCCCTCGTCGACGCCGTCATCGCCGCCGACGAGCAGCGCCGCAGCGCCATCGGTGCCTTCGAGACGGCCCGCGCCGAGCAGAAGGCGGCGAGCAAGGAGCTCGGCCCCGTGATGGGTCGGCTCAAGAAGGCCGAGAAGGCCGGCGAGGACGTCACCGAGCTCGAGGCCGAGGCCGCCGCGCTGCGCGACAAGGGCGCCGCGATGTCGGCCCGGGTCAAGGAGCTCGAGGCCGCGGCCGAGGAGGCGAAGGGGGCGCTCGACGCCTCGATCCGTCGCATCGGAAATGTCATCCAGGAGGGTGTCCCCGCTGGCGGCGAGGACGACTTCGTCGTCCTCGAGGAGGTCGGCACCCCCCGTGACTTCGCCGCGGAGGGCTTCGAGCCGAAGGACCACCTCGAGCTCGGCGAGCTGCTCGGTGCCATCGACATGGAGCGCGGGGCCAAGGTGAGCGGCAGCCGCTTCTACTACCTGCGCGGCGCCGGCGCCCGGCTCGAGATCGCCCTCATGGCGCTCGCCCAGCAGATCGCCGCCGAGGAGGGCTTCACCCCGCTCGTCGTCCCGACGCTCGTGCGCCCCGAGACGATGGCCGGCACCGGCTATCTCGACGCCCACGACGACGTCTACCACCTGCCCGCCGACGACCTCTACCTCACCGGCACCTCCGAGGTCGCGCTCGCCGGCTACCACGCCGACGAGATCCTCGACCTCTCCGACGGGCCGATCCGCTACGTGTCGACGTCGACCTGCTACCGCCGCGAGGCCGGCAGCTACGGCAAGGACACGCGCGGCATCTTCCGCGTCCACCAGTTCCAGAAGACCGAGATGTTCGTCTTCTGCCGCCCCGAGGACGCCCAGGCCCAGCACGAGGAGCTGCTGCGCATCGAGCGGCGGATCCTCGAGGCGCTCGAGCTGCCCTACCGGGTCATCGACGTCGCCGCCGGCGACCTCGGCGGCCCGGCGAGCCGCAAGTACGACTGCGAGGCGTGGGTCCCCACCCAGGGCAAGTACCGCGAGCTGACGTCGACGAGCAACTGCACGACCTTCCAGGCGCGCCGCCTCAACATCCGTGAGCGCAACGCCGAGGGCGGCGGCACCCGCACGGTGGCCACGCTCAACGGCACCGCCATCACGAGCACCCGCCCGATCGTCGCGATCCTCGAGAACCACCAGCAGGCCGACGGCTCGATCCGCGTCCCCGCAGCGCTGCAGCCATTCCTCGGTACCGAGGTCATCAGCCCGCGCTGACGGTGATCGGCCAGTTCGCCCCGTCGAAGGGGGCCTGCCCCCTGTCGTTCAGGTGCGGGGGCTACGTTGGACTCGTCCCCCCGACGACGGAGGAGCACGAGTGATCCAGCCTGCGCGGCACGATGCGGTCGGCGCGCCCGCCCCGGTGGGGCGTGCCCGCCTCGTCGCCTCGATCACGGCGCGTGTCCTCGACGGCCAGGCCGTCGCGGTCCATGGACCGCGCGGGGATGGGCCGCTCGACGGTCCTCGACCTCGTGACCGCCGGCCTGCCGCACGCGATCACCGTTCGGCTGCAGCGGCTCGGCACCCCGGGCCACGGCGCTGCGCTCATCGCCGGCGCCTTCCCCCCAGAGACCCTCGACGAGCTGCCCGAGCGGATGCGCACCGGGCTGCTCGACCCGGGCTCCCTGCCCAGCGGCGACCCGGCGGTGCTCCTCGGTGATGCGCTCACCGAGCTGCTCACCACCCAGGCGGGGCGAGCCCCCTTCGTCCTCGTCATCGACGACGGGCAGCACCTCGACCCGCTCACCCTCACCGCGATGCGCACCGCGGCCTCCCGCTCGCTGGGGCCCGGTGCGCTCGGCATCCTCATCAGCGTCGGTCCGCCGGAGGTGTCGCCGGACACGGGATTCGTCCCCAGCCTCGCGGCTGCCCGCGAGCTCGAGCTGCTGCACCTCGAGCTGCTGCCGCTCGCCGGTGCCGACACGGTCGAGATGCTCACTGCTGCAGGCGTGCCCACCGACACCGCGCTGTGGGCGCACCGTGAGTCGGGAGGCAACCCCGGTCTCGCCCACGACATCGCGCGCGCCGTCGACGGGCTGCCGCCCGCAGAGGCCACGCGCGCCGTGCACTCCCTCGTGCGGCAGGAGGCGCTCTCCCTCTCCGGGCCGGTGCGGACCACGCTGCGGCGGGTTGCCGCGATGCACCAGGCCGACGACGGCCGTGCTCACCCGCCTCGGCGGCGACGAGGCCGTCGCCAGCCTGCGCACCGCCCGGGCGCTCGCCCTGCTCGTCAGCGAGGACGAGTACGTGCGGCTGACGCCCACCGCCCTCGGTGACGTGCTGCTCGAGTCCATCGACAGCGACGAGCTCGTCGGACTGCACCGAGAGCTCGCCGCGCACGCCGACAGCGACGCGCTCGACCGCTACCACCTCGCCCTCGCCGGCGACACGGCGACCACGCCGGCGGACCTCGGCCGCGCGGCGTGCCGAGACG
>NZ_JBNFOF010000247.1:0-3872 GCF_057364645.1 Janibacter sp. CFPM2_SD2 | reverse complement strand
CTCGGCGCCGGCGGCAGCCGCGACCCGGGCAAGCGCCCGGGCATGGGTGCCGCCGCTGCCGCCCACGCCGACGTCGTCATCGTCACCGACGACAACCCCCGTGAGGAGGACCCGGCCACGATCCGCGATGCCGTCGCGGAGGGGGTCTGGCCCCGCTCACGGGCCCGTCTCGAGGTCGTCGAGGGCCGCGTCGCGGCCATCGAGCTGGCCGTCGAGATCGCCCACGGATCCGGGCCCGGCGCGACCGTCGCCGTCCTGGGCAAGGGCCACGAGCAAGGACAGGAAGTGCGCGGAGAGATCCGTGAGCACGACGACCGGGCGGTCCTGCGGGCCGCCCTCGACCGCCGGAGCGTCACCGGATGATCCCCACGAGCCTGGGCGCCCTCGCCGACATCACCGGCGGGCGCCTCCACGCCGCCAGCCCGGACGAGGCCGGCGCGATCGTCGTCGACGGCCCCGTCGTCACCGACTCGCGCGAGGCCGGCCCCGGCAGCCTCTACGTCGCCCGGGTCGGCGAGAGCGCCGACGGGCACGACTTCGTCCCCCGCGCCGCCGCGGCGGGTGCCGTGGCCGCCCTGACGACCCGTGAGGTCGACGGGCTGCCGTGCTCGTCGTCGAGGACGAGCAGGCGGCCTTCGTGGCCATCGCCCGCCACCTCGTCGACTCCCGCCCGGAGATGACCGTCATCGGCATCACCGGCTCCTCCGGCAAGACGAGCACCAAGGACCTGCTCGGGTCCGTGCTGGAGACCGCGGGGGAGACCGTCGCCCCCGTCGGGTCCTACAACTCCGAGGTCGGCGTGCCCCTGACCGTCTGCCGGGTCACCCCGACGACGGCGCACCTCGTCGTCGAGATGGGCGCCCGCGGCATCGGCCACATCGACTACCTCACCCGCATCGCCCCGCCGCGCATCGGCATCGTCCTCAACGTCGGCCACGCCCACGTCGGCGAGTTCGGCTCCGTCGAGGCGATCGCCGAGGCGAAGGGGGAGCTGCCCGCCGCCCTGCCCGCAGACGGTGTCGCCGTGCTCAACGCCGACGACCCGCTCGTCGCCGCGATGGCCGAGCGGACCACCGCCCGGGTCGTGCTCGTCGGCGAGTCCGAGACCGCCGACGTGCGGGCCACCGACGTCACCGTCGACGAGATGGGGGCCGCGTCCTTCACCGTCACCGCCCCCTTCGGCACGGCGCGGGTGCGCCTGGGGCTCATCGGGCGCCACCACGTCGGCAATGCCCTGGCCGTCATCGCGGCCGCCGAGGCCGCGGGGATGACGCTCGACCAGGTCGTGCCCGCCCTCGAGGCCGCCCGGCCGCTGAGCCGTTGGCGGATGGAGGTCTCCCGCCGCGACGACGGGGTCGTCGTCGTCAACGACGCCTACAACGCCAACCCCGACTCGATGTCCGCCGCGCTGCGCAGCCTCGCGTCGATGTCGACGACCGGGCGCCGCTGGGCCGTGCTCGGCGCGATGCTCGAGCTCGGCGAGGCCTCCGCGGAGCTGCACGCGGCCGTCGGCCGCGAGGCCGCGGAGCCTCGGCACCGACGAGATCCTCGTCGTCGGCGAGGTCGCCGAGCCGATCGCGGCCGGGGCGCGCGACACTGCTCGTGAGGACGGTCCGCACGTGCGGGTCGTGCCCGACGCCGACGCCGCCGAGGCGGTGCTCGCCGCCGAGCTCGCCGCGCCCGACGTTGTCCTTCTCAAGTCCAGCCGCGACGCCGGGCTACGGTGGCTCGGAGACCGCATCGTCCAGAGGGAGGCCCGCGCATGATGGCGGTGGTCATCGCTTCTGTCGTGTCACTCGTCGTCGCCCTGCTGGGCACGCCGATGTTCATCACGTACCTCGTCAAGCAGGGGTACGGCCAGTTCATCCGCGACGACGGCCCGACCTCGCACCACACCAAGCGCGGCACCCCGACGATGGGCGGTGCCGTGATCATCGCGGCGACCGTGATCGCCTACTTCGTCGCGCACCTGGCCACCCTCCAGACGCCGACGGCGAGCGGCCTGCTCGTGCTCTTCCTCATGGTCGGTCTGGGGGCCGTCGGCTTCGCCGACGACTTCATCAAGATCAGCAAGCAGCGCAGCCTCGGCCTGAAGTCGGGCGAGAAGCTCCTCGGCCAGACCCTCGTCGGCGTGACCTTCGCGGTGCTCGCCCTGCAGTTCCCCAACGAGGCGCTGCGCCGGCCGGCGTCGACGCACATCTCCTTCGTGCGCGACACCGCCCTCGACCTGGCCTTCTTCACCCCGCTCGTCGGCCTCATCCTCTTCGTGCTCTGGGCCAACCTCATGATCGCGGGCACGTCCAACGGCGTGAACCTCACCGACGGTCTCGACGGTCTGGCGACGGGCGCCTCGGTCATGGTCTTCGGGGCCTACGTCGTCATCTCGATCTGGCAGTTCAACCAGAACTGCCAGACCAACCCCGTGGCCAACTGCTACGACGTGCGCGATCCGCTCGATCTCGCCGTCGTCGCAGCCGCCGGCACCGGGGCCTGCTTCGGCTTCCTGTGGTGGAACGCCTCGCCGGCCAAGATCTTCATGGGCGACACCGGCTCGCTCGCCCTCGGCGGCGCGATCGCCGGTCTGGCGATCCTCTCGCGCACCCAGCTGCTCGTCGTGATCCTCGGCGGCCTCTTCGTGACGATCACCCTCTCGGTGATCATCCAGGTCGCGTCCTTCAAGTCCACCGGCAAGCGGGTCTTCCGGATGGCGCCCCTGCAGCACCACTTCGAGCTGCTCGGCTGGCAGGAGGTGACGATCGTCATCCGCTTCTGGATCATCGCGGGGCTCTTCGTCGCCATCGGCCTGGCGATCTTCTACGCCGAGTGGGTCGTGGGGGCACCGTGACCGACGCTGTCTCCCGCGAGGCGCGTCTGGCCGGGTTGACCTGCCGCGAGGCCGACTGGGCCGGGCTGCGCGTCGTCGTCACCGGCCTCGGTGTCTCCGGCTTCGCCGCCACCGACGCGTTGCTCGAGTACGGCGCGCAGGTGCACGTCGTCGACGCCAAGGTGCCCGAGCCGGACACCCAGATGGCCCAGCGCGCCCAGATCCTCGAGGTCCTCGACGCCCACCTGCACCTGGGTGACGGCGCCGAGCAGAGCCTGCCGGTGCCCGCCGACGAGATCGACCTCGTCGTCACCTCACCGGGCTGGCCCCCGCACCAGCCGCTGCTCGCCGCGGCAGCCGCGGCCGGCATCCCCATCTGGGGCGACATCGAGCTCGCGTGGCGGATGCGCCCGCGCGCCGGGGGCGCGCCCTGGCTGCTCGTCACCGGCACCAACGGCAAGACGACGACGGTGCAGATGCTCACCTCGATGCTGCGCGCCGCCGGGCTGCGCGCCGCGAGCGCGGGCAATGTCGGCACCCCCGTGCTCGACCTCGTGCAGGACCCCGAGCCCTACGACGTCATCGCCGTCGAGCTGAGCAGCTTCCAGCTGCACTGGAGCCACTCCCTTCGTCCGCAGGCGGCGGCCTGCCTCAACATCGCGCCCGACCACCTCGACTGGCACGGCTCCCTCGAGGAGTACGCGCGGGCCAAGGGCAAGGTCTACGCCAACGCCGAGATCGCGTGCGTCTACAACGAGCAGGACCCCGCGACCCGGCGCCTCGTCGAGGAGGCCGACGTCGTCGAGGGGTGCCGAGCAGTGAGCTTCACCCTCGGCTCGCCCGGACCGTCGATGCTCGGGCTCGTCGAGGACGTCCTCGCCGACCGGGCCTTCGTCGAGGACCGGGCGACGACCGCCGCCGAGCTCGGCAGCCTCGAGGACCTGCGCGGCGACGCGCCGAGCGTCGCGCCGCACCTCGTGGCCAATGCCCTCGCCGCCGCCGCTCTCGCCCGCGCCCACGGGGTGCCGCCGGTCGCCGTCCGCGACGG
>NZ_JBNFOF010000246.1:0-4026 GCF_057364645.1 Janibacter sp. CFPM2_SD2 | reverse complement strand
GCCCCGCATCGCCGAGCACGCGCCCTGGCCTGGTCGTCACCGCCGGGTTCATGAAAGATCCCTCGGCCCGCAGGCGCTCGCCGCCGCGACCTTTCGTCAACACGCACCCGGCGCTGCTGCCGGCCTTCCCGGGCGCGCACGGCGTGCGTGACGCCCTGGCCTACGGCGTGACCGTCACCGGGTCGACCGCCCACCTCTCGACGCGGCGTCGACACCGGCCCGATCATCGAGCAGCGCACCGTCGCCATCGCTCCCGACGACACCGAGGCGAGCCTCCACGAGCGGATCAAGGTCGTCGAGCGGGAGATGCTCGTCGACGTCGTCACCGCGATGGCCTCCGGCGGCTGGCGCGTCGAGGGCCGTCGGGTGCACGTCGGCTGAGGCCCTAGACTCGGGACCACACGACTGGCGAAGGTGGATCACCACCGGGGAGTGAGAGTCGGGGTGCATCGCCCGCCTGGGTGCACCCGCCGCACCGCAGCAGATCTCCAGGAGTACCTGTGTCAGACCGTCGTCCCGTCCGCCGTGCCCTCGTCTCCGTCTACGACAAGACCGGCCTGGAGGACCTCGTCCGTGGCCTCGCCGACGCGGGTGTCGAGCTCGTCTCCACCGGCGGCTCCGCCGCGACGATCGCCGGTCTCGGCCTGCCCGTGACCAAGGTCGAGGACCTCACCGGCTTCCCCGAGTGCCTCGACGGCCGGGTCAAGACGCTGCACCCGCGCGTCCACGCCGGCATCCTCGCCGACACCCGCCTGCCCGACCACGTGCGCCAGCTCGAGGAGCTGGAGGTCGCCCCCTTCGACCTCGTCGTCGTCAACCTCTACCCCTTCGCCGACACCGTCGCCTCCGGTGCCGGCATCCAGGACTGCATCGAGAAGATCGACATCGGCGGCCCGACGATGGTGCGCGCCGCGGCGAAGAACCACGCCTCCGTCGCGATTGTCACCGACCCGTCGACCTACGGCGACGTCCTCGAGTCGGTGCGCGGTGGCGGCTTCACCCTCGCGCAGCGCCAGCGCCTCGCGACCGATGCCTTCGTCCACACGGCCACCTACGACGTGGCCGTCGCCTCGTGGATGGGCTCGGTCGTCAGCCCGAGCGACGAGACGCCCTTCCCCGGCTGGGTCGGCGGCACCTATGCCAAGAAGTCCGGCCTGCGCTACGGCGAGAACCCGCACCAGTCGGCCGCGCTCTACGTCACCGACGCCGGTGGCGGCATCGCCGGTGCGGAGCAGCTGCACGGCAAGGAGATGTCGTACAACAACTACATCGACGGTGACGCCGCGCTGCGCGCCGCCCACGACCACGGCGACCAGCCGACCGTCGCGATCATCAAGCACGCCAACCCGTGCGGCATCGCAGTGGGGGAGAGCATCGAGGTCGCCTACGAGCGCGCCCACGCCTGCGACCCCGTCTCCGCCTACGGCGGCATCGTCGCGACCAACCGTCCGGTGACCGCGGCCATGGCCCGTGCCCTCAACGACACCTTCTCCGAGGTCGTCGTCGCGCCCGACTTCGACCCCGACGCCCTCGAGATCCTCCGCGAGAAGAAGAACCGTCGCCTGCTCAAGGCCGCGACGCCCGCCCCGGGCGGCGTCGAGACCCGGCCGGTCTCCGGTGGCCTGCTCGTGCAGCAGCGCGATGCCATCGACGGCGTGGTCGAGGCGAAGGGGGACGACAAGCCGACCCAGGGCCACGGCGACGACCCGAGCGCCTGGGCGCTCGTGACGGGTCAGGCGGCCGACGAGGCAACCCTCGCCGACCTCGCCTTCGCCTGGCGCGCGGTCCGCGCGACGAAGTCCAATGCGATCCTCCTGGCCAAGGACCAGGGCTCGGTCGGCATCGGCATGGGCCAGGTCAACCGCGTCGACTCCTGCCACCTCGCGGTGAGCCGGGCCGGCGAGGAGCGGGCGAAGGGGGCCGTCGCGGCCTCGGACGCCTTCTTCCCCTTCGCCGACGGGCTGCAGGTGCTGCTCGACGCCGGCGTCAGCGCCGTCGTCGCCCCTGGTGGGTCGGTGCGCGACGACGAGGTCGTCGCCGCGGCGCAGGCCGCCGGCATCACGATGTACTTCACCGGCACCCGCCACTTCGCCCACTGACCGGCCCGGCCGACGAGACGGAAGGATGACCTCATGACCGCACAGATCCTCGACGGCAAGGCGGCGCTCGCGTCGATCAAGCAGGAGCTGGCCGCTCGCGTGGCGGCCCTCAAGGAGCAGGGCATCACGCCGGGCCTGGGCACCGTGCTCGTCGGCGACGACCCGGGGAGCTCCTGGTACGTCGCCGCGAAGCACAAGGACTGCGCCGAGATCGGCATCACGAGCATCCGGCGGGACCTGCCCGGGACCTCGACGCTCGAGGAGGTCCTCGACGTCGTGCGTGGCCTCAACGACGACCCGGCGTGCACCGGCTTCCTCGTGCAGCAGCCGACCGGCCTGGACGAAAATGCGATCCTCTCGGCGGTCGACCCGGCCAAGGACGTCGACGGGCTGCACCCGACCAACCTCGGGTGGCTCGTGCTCGGCAAGCCGGCCCCGCTGCCGTGCACGCCGATGGGCTGCATCGAGCTGCTGCGTCGCCATGACGTGCCGATCGCGGGGGCGCGCGTCGCGGTCGTCGGGCGCGGGATCACCGTCGGGCGCCCGCTCAGCCTGATCCTCACCCGCCGCAGCGAGAATGCCACGGTCGTCTCGTGCCACACGGGCACGCGTGACCTCGCAGCCGAGGTGCGGCAGGCCGACATCGTCGTCGCCGCGGCCGGTGTGCCGGGCATCATCACGGCCGACATGGTCAAGCCCGGCGCCGCGGTCCTCGACGTGGGCGTCAGCCGGGTCGACGGCAAGATCGCCGGCGACGTGGCCGACGACGTCGCCGAGGTCGCCGGGTGGATCAGCCCCAACCCCGGGGGCGTCGGCCCGATGACCCGCGCGATGTTGCTGACCAATGTCGTCGAGGCCGCGGAGCAGCAGCTGCGATGAGCGAGCCCGAGCAGCCGACGGTCCCGGCCAGGCCGCCCCTCGACGTCCCCGCGCTCGCCGCGTGGTGGGTCGTGGCGGCCGGGGTCGCCGTCGCCATGCTCTTCCTCGCGACCGACCACGTGCTGAGGGCGACCCTCTGCCTCGGGGGGAGCCTGCTGCTCGCGGCCGCGCTGCGCCTGACCGTCCGCGGTTCGACGATGGGGGGCATCGCCGTGCGCGGGCCGCTCGTCGACGTCATCACCCTCGTCGTCCTGGGCGCCGCGGTGCTCGTCTCGGGCTTCACCCTCGACCTCACCGCGCGCTGATCCTCGGGGGCGCAGACCCCCCTTCGTCCGGCGGCCGTCCCCATCCCGGGGCGGCCGCCCGACCTGTGTCCCGCCGGGGTGCTGTCCGGGCCGACCGGCAGCGAACCGGCAATTCCCTGCCACTTCGTCAGCATCTGGTGTGCTCCGAGTCACGGAACAGTAAGTTCCTGTCCGCGGGGGTACCGGTTCCCACGGGGGGTTCTGGGACAGGCACGTGCACATCCGCCCCGCAGGAGCACGTGTGCGCGGTGGGGGCCGCCCTCGCCGCACGTGGTGACCACGCCACGGGGAGGAACGCATGTCTGCACGCAAGAGCACCCGCACCGTAGCCTCGGCCGGCCTGGCCGCCGGCTTCATGGCGATCGGCACCGGCATCGCCCTGGCAGCTCCGGCGCCCGGGTCCAACCAGCCCGAGTACTGGGAGCAGAAGTTCGAGAACGAGGGCTACGTCAACGTCGAGTGCGACAAGCGCGACTCCGAGGGGCCCTACACAGTCGACGGCGACTACATCGCCATCATCATCAAGGCCGGCGCGGGAGAAGACCAGAACCAGGTCATCACGAACCCGGAGCCCGGCCAGACGTACGAGACGCACGAGAACGGCAAGGACATCTCGCACGTCATCTACTGCACCGGCGAGACCCCGCCGCCCACGAGCACCACCACCACGACGCCGCCGGACGACCACCGACCCCGCCGGAGACCACGACCCCGCCGGAGACGACCGACCCCGCCGGAGACGA
>NZ_JBNFOF010000245.1:0-4087 GCF_057364645.1 Janibacter sp. CFPM2_SD2 | reverse complement strand
GCGCGCCGCACGCAGGGCTGAGCACGCCGGGCAGCCGCACGCGGCTCCACGACGAGGCGCTCCGGGGATCTGCCCGGGGCGCCTCGTCGCGTCCGCCGGGTCCGATTTCCGCGCGTCCGCCGGGGCCCAACTCCGCAAGACCCTAGGGTCCTGCAGAGTTCGACACCGGGTCCGAATGTTTGCCGCCCGACCTGCCACACCTGCCTGACCGACGGGTGAAACGTGGCTGGGAAAGGGTTGTGAGGCCACCTACGGATCGGTAAGTTGCCGGGCGGAGGCGCCTTCAAGGGGATGGCGCCGCAACTCGGGGAGACAATTCACATGGCCAAGCGCCTCACCGCCCGCCTGTCGGCCGGCGCCGCACTCGTCACCGGGCTGGGGCTGGCGGGCATCGCCGTCAGCGTCCCGGCCAATGCAGACGTCACGGGGGAGCTCGCATACAGCTGCTCCGTCCCTGACCAGGGTATCCAGTTCGCGGACCCGTGGCAGGTCGCCTTCACCCTCGGGGTCGACGAGACCTACGAGCAGGGGGCCGCCATCACCGCGCCGAGCATCACGGCCGAGGTCACCCCGGGCGCCGACGCGCACGAGAAGATGCGCAGCCTGAGCATCAAGTCCCTGGAGGGCACCGCCGACGCCGGCTACACCTTCGGCGAGACCGAGCGCAGCACCACGCTGAGCGTCGCCAAGGTCGACGTGCCGGAGACTGAAGACGTCACGGTCGTCGCCACCGGCACCGGCGCCGACGAGGTTGCTCCGATGGAGGACACCGAGCTCGACATCACGGCCGGCGACTTCACCGCTGCGCTCACGACCGACACGGGCTTCGTCCTCAAGGTCTCGTGCACCGCGCCCGCTGACGCCACCGTCGGCACGGTCACGATCGGCAACCCCACGACCTCCGAGCCGACCACCTCGGAGCCCACGACCTCCGAGCCGACCACGTCGGAGCCCACGACCTCGGAGCCCACGACCTCCGAGCCCACGACGTCCGAGCCGACCACCTCGGAGCCGACCACGTCCGAGCCCACCACCTCGACCCCGGCTCCCGAGGTCAACGACTGGTTCACCGAGCCCACCAGCCTGCCGATCACCTCCGACGGCAAGAGCTTCACCGTCAAGGGCACCGCGGACCAGGCGGGTGTCGTCACGGTCGTCCTGCTCGACGGCGACAAGAAGGTCCTGCGCACCATCGAGTGGAACATGACGGAGGGCAGCAACACCCGCGACTTCCCCTTCGCCGAGGGCACTGACTACGTGCGTCTGGTCTCCGAGGACTGCGTCGACGCCAACGGCAACGACGGCTCGGTCCCCGGCGGCTGCAACGTCGAGTACTACGCCCCCTGGGTCAACCCCGACTCCGACGACGACTCCGGCGACGACGACGGTGCGGGCACCGGCTCCTCCGGCCCCGAGACCCCGGGCGTCGTCCAGACCGACGGCTTCAGCCGGGTCGCGCAGCCCGAGGGCGACAACACCGCCGCCTTCCTGCTCGGCGGTGCGCTGCTCGCCGGTGCGGGCGCCGGCTCGGTCGTCCTCGTCCGCCGCCGTCAGGCCGCACAGCACTGAGATACCACCGACCACGGTCGGTGATCACGGCCACGGGCCGTCGGGTCGGGAGCACCTCCCACCCGGCGGCCCGTACCGTTGTCACCAGGGGGAACCGCCGGCACTCCCCCGTCGTTGACCACGACACGCCGACACATGTACTTGGGAGGACCGTGTGACGACCCCGCCGACGCGACGACAGAAGGGCCGCGAACGCGCGCTCTACCGCCGCACGACGTGGCTCATCGCGGCAGCCGTCGCGCTCGTCATCGGCGGCGGAGCCGCAGCCGGTGCGTGGTGGACCCAGCGCGAGGACGACCAGACCTCCCTGCCGGTCGGCACCTATGTCCCGCCGAGCGAGATCACCGAGCCCTCCTACCAGCCGACGAGCTCCTCGACGACGCGCAAGCGCTCGTCCACCTCGTCGTCGACCTCCTCGAAGTCCTCGAGCACGACGACGCCCTCGTCCACCCCTTCTGCCGCCCAGCGCAGTCAGCCCACGTCCGCCGAGGCCCCCGCAGGCGAGCCCACCCGGGTCCAGGTCCGCTCCGGCGGACGCGACATCGTCGACGCCTCGCTCCAGGCGACGCGGCTCGACGCGCAGAAGGTGCTGGCTCCCCCCTTCGGCACGGCCGGCTGGTACGCCGAGCCCGGCTGGCCCAAGCCGGGCTACACCGGCGCGAGCATCCTCGTCGGCCACATCAACCACGGCGGCAACCCCGACGTCTTCTGGAACCTGCCGCGGGTGCGCATCGGTGACGTCGTCACCGTGACCTACGGGTCCGGGCGGACGGTGAAGTTCAAGATCACCCGCTCCGAGGCCGCGTCGAAGAAGGGCGTGCCGCAGGACGACTCGATCTGGGACTGGGACAACCCGCAGCCGGTGCTGCGCCTGATCACCTGCGACCCCGACACCCCGATCAACGCCGGTCACTACGAGGGCAACTGGGTCGTCTGGGCCGACCAGATGGTCAGCTGACCGACGACTCCTCGTCGTCCTCCCGGTCGTCGTCGACGCGGCACCACGACTGCACGAGCAGACCGGCGCCGGTGAGCAGGAGCGCGGCCAGCCCCGCGACGGCCCACACGAGGGCCAGGTGGCCGCGACCGGCATAGCCGATGTCCGGCGCGAGGGTGACCGCCTGACCGAGGTAGAGACCGCCGATGACGGCGCCGGTGAGGGCACTCGCCTGCGACAGGCGCAGGATGCGCTCGGCGACGATCGGCGGCACGTGGGCGCGGCCGCGGCGCATCCGCCACATCCGTCGGCCTGCGGCGACGACGATCGCGGCCATGCCGACGAGCAGCACGGCGGTGAGCCAGCCGATGCGCAGCGGCGCATGACCGCCGGCGACCCACCAGCGACCGAAGCCCCAGCTGAGCACACCCGCCAGGGCCAGTGCCGCGAGGACGGTGTGGATGCGCAGGCCGCGGTCGAGCATCACAGTTCCTCGATGTCGCTCGTGTCGAGGGCGGCGAGCAGGTCGGCGACCGGCGTCACCGCGTCGCCGACGCGCAGCACGGCGTCGGGGTCGACCCGGGACCACGGCTGCAGCACGAAGCCGCGCTCGTGCGCCCGCGGGTGCGGCAGCGTCAGGGCGGGGTCGTCACTCACGACGTCGTCTCCGGTGACCGGTCGCCGTACTGGACGAGGTCGAGGTCGATGGTGCGGGCACCCCAGCGCACCTCGCGCACGCGGCCGTGGCGGGCCTCGACGGCGTGCAGCCGCGCGAGCAGCTCGGCCGGGGCCCAGCGAGGTCGTGCGACGACCGACGGACGTTCGGTGTGAGCGCGGCGTGGTCGGGTCCGCCCCACCGGGATCCGTCGTGACGAAGGGGGCCCGCCGCACGTCGTGCAGGGCGTCGCCGAGGTCGTCGAGGGCGGCGTCGAGGGTGCGGGCGGCGTCGCCGAGATTGGCTCCGAGCGCGATGACGACGGGCACCTCACGACGGCGGCTCACGGTCACCGACACGTCGCCGAAGGGCACGCCCACGGGCGCGGAGGGCTTGTGCACGGTGACGTCGACGGCCCGGACGAGCGGTCGGGCCAGCGCGTCGGCGGCGATCTGCTCGGCGAGGGTCTCGATGAGGTCGAGGGAGGGGCCCTCGATGCGCGCGACGACGTCCGCGCCGACCTCGGCATAGCTGACGGTGCGCTCGAGGTCGTCGCTCGTGCCCGCAGGCGCGAGATCGAGGTGGAGCACGACGTCGACGACGAAGTCCTGGCCGTCCCGCTTCTCGTCGGCCAGGACGCCGTGGAAGCCCCGCGCCCGCACGCCGAGGAGGCTGATCCGGTCGGTCATCGGCGCTCTCCCTGACCGCTCTCCCCGTTCCCTGAGGAGGTCGCGCAGCGACCGATCTCCCCGCTCCCTGAGGAGGTCGCGCAGCGACCGTCTCGAAGGGACCGGACCTCCCCCAGCGCGGCAGCGACGTCGATGGCGTCGACCGTCGCGACGACGTCGTGCACCCGCACGCACCACACCCCCGCGCGGGGCGGCGCGGGCGCTCGGTGGCGGCGGTGACGACGGCGCGGGCGTCGA
>NZ_JBNFOF010000244.1:0-4109 GCF_057364645.1 Janibacter sp. CFPM2_SD2 | reverse complement strand
CGCCCACGGGCGCTCGGCCGCACGGAGTAGCCGAGCTCGGCCGTCCCGCCCACGGCGAGGCCGCCGTCGCGGACGAAGACGAGGACCTCGCCGAGCGGCTCGTCGGAGTCGGCGTCGGCGATGCACCAGTTGCTGCCGCGGCCGATCGACATCGACTCACGGCGGCGCAGCAGCCAGTCGTCGAAGGTCTCGGGGGTCGGCACGGCACGTGCCGGCAGGTGGTGCGGCGGGTGGTCGTGCGGCTCGGCGATCGCCGTGTCGTCGTCGCGCAGCGGGCGCAGCCGCAGGCCGTAGGCCTCGACGAGCGGGCGGCACCGACCACGGCTGCGGGGCTCCTCGGGTCGTCGGGGCAGCAGCGAGGCGCACCACGCGTCGGCGGTGCCGTGGCGTACCGGCACCCGCTGGGGGGAGGGTGCCGTGGTGGGTGAACCCGCACGCGTGGGCGACGCGCCACGAGGCGAGATTGCCGCGGGCGGCGTACCAGTAGAGGCTCGGCGCGCCGTGCTCGAAGGCCCACCGGGCGCCCAGCCGCAGCGCGGCCGACATGATGCCCCGCCCACGGGCCGCAGGGTGCAGGGCGAAACCGACCTCCCACGGCAGCTCCGCCCGTTCGCCGGGCCGCAGGTCGAGGACCCCGGCGCAGGGCGGGCTGGCAGCGTCGTCGACCGGCTCGATGGCCCAGTAGCGCCGACCACGGGCTCTCGCCCAGCCCGCGGCGTGCTCCTCGAGGAAGGAGCGCGCGTCCGCGAGCCCGTAGGGCTGCGGGACCGTGGTCCAGCGGGCGCTCTCGGCATCACCGCACATCTCCACGACGAAGGGGAGGTCCGCTGCGGTCATCGCGCGCAGCCGCGCGGTGGAGTCCTCGAGCACCGGCACGATGCCGGGGAAGACGCCGTGCGGAACCTCGTCGGCGGGGTGCTCGTTCACCGGGTCAGAGTGCCCGGTCCGTGATCGGGCCCGCAAACGATTAGCCTGTGGGCAGACTGCTCTGGGGCGGCGACGCTGTGCCGTGCCCGGATCGACCACGTCAGGAGTTCAGGTTCGTGAAGATCGTCGAGCGCATCCTCCGCGCCGGAGAGGGCCGCACCGTCAAGCGGCTCGAAGGCATCGCCGCCCAGGTCAACGCCATCGAGGAGGACTTCGAGAAGCTCACCGACGCCGAGCTGCGGGCCGAGACCGATGTCTTCCGCAAGCGGCTCAAGGACGGCGAGACCCTCGACGACATCCTCCCCGAGGCCTTCGCCGCGGTCCGTGAGGCGAGCCGTCGCACCATCGGCAAGCGGCACTTCGACGTGCAGATCATGGGTGGCGCCGCGCTGCACATGGGCAATGTCGCCGAGATGAAGACCGGTGAGGGCAAGACCCTCGTCGCGACCCTCCCTTCGTACCTCAACGCCATCGAGGGCAAGGGCGTGCACGTCGTCACGGTCAACGACTACCTCGCCGAGTACCAGGCCGAGCTCATGGGCCGCGTGCACCGCGCGCTCGGTCTGGAGACGGGCGTCATCCTCTCGTCGATGAACCCCGAGCAGCGTCGTGCCGAGTACCTCAAGGACATCACCTACGGCACCAACAACGAGTTCGGCTTCGACTACCTGCGCGACAACATGGCGTGGAACACCGAGGAGCTCGTCCAGCGCGGCCACAACTTCGCGATCGTCGACGAGGTCGACTCGATCCTCATCGACGAGGCCCGCACGCCGCTGATCATCTCCGGCCCGGCCGACCAGCCGACGAAGTGGTACGTCGAGTTCGCCAAGATGGTGCGCAAGCTCGAGCGCGGCCACGGCGCCGACCTGATGAAGGGCATCCAGGCCGAGGGCGACTACGAGGTCGACGAGAAGAAGCGCACCGTCGGCATCCTCGAGCCGGGCATCGAGAAGATCGAGGACCTGCTCGGCATCGACAACCTCTACGAGAGCGTCAACACCCCGCTCATCGGCTACCTCAACAACGCGATCAAGGCCAAGGAGCTCTTCACCCGCGACAAGGACTACGTCGTCATGAACGGCGAGGTCCTCATCGTCGACGAGCACACCGGCCGCATGCTGGCCGGCCGTCGCTACAACGAGGGCATGCACCAGGCGATCGAGGCGAAGGAGGGTGTGGAGATCAAGAACGAGAACCAGACCCTCGCGACGATCACCCTGCAGAACTACTTCCGCATGTACGACACCCTCTCGGGGATGACGGGTACGGCCCAGACCGAGGCGGGCGAGCTCAACTCCATCTACGGCCTCGGCGTCGTGCCGATCCGCACCAACCGCCCGATGATCCGCAAGGACCAGGCCGACCTCGTCTACCGCACCGAGAAGGCGAAGTTCAACGCCGTCGTCGACGACATCGCTGAGCGTCACGAGACCGGCCAGCCGGTCCTCGTCGGCACGACGAGCGTCGAGAAGAGCGAGTACCTCTCGCAGGAGCTGAAGAAGCGCAAGATCAAGCACGCGGTGCTCAACGCCAAGCACCACGAGAGCGAGGCCGCGATCGTCGCCGACGCGGGTCGCAAGGGCGCGGTCACCGTCGCGACCAACATGGCCGGTCGAGGCACCGACATCATGCTCGGTGGCAACCCCGAGTTCCGCGCGGTCGCCGAGCTGCGCAAGCGAGGCCTGGACCCCGAGGAGACCCCGGAGGAGTACGAGGCCGCGTGGGAAGACGCGCTCGCCGCCGCCGAGGAGGCGGTCAAGGCCGAGCACGAGGAGGTCACGAGCTCGGTGGTCTCTACGTTCTGGGCACCGAGCGCCACGAGTCGCGCCGCATCGACAACCAGCTGCGTGGTCGCTCCGGCCGTCAGGGTGACCCGGGGGAGTCGCGCTTCTACCTCTCCCTCGAGGACAGCCTGATGCGCCTCTTCAACGCCGGCTTCGTCGACCGTGTCATGCAGACGGCGAAGATCGACGACGAGACGCCCATCGCCGGCAAGATGCTCACGCGGTCGATCGAGGGCGCGCAGAGCCAGCTCGAGGGTCAGAACTACGAGACCCGCAAGAACGTGCTCAAGTACGACGACGTGCTCAACCGTCAGCGCACGGTCGTCTACGACGAGCGTCGCCGGGTGCTCAAGGGCGAGGACCTCGAGGAGCAGATCCGCCACTTCATGACCGATGTCGTCGGCGGCTACGTCGACGCCGAGACGGCGGGCGGCTTCTCCGAGGACTGGGACCTCGAGCGTCTCTTCACCGCGCTCAAGGCGGTCTACCCGACGACGATCACGCCCGAGGCGCTCATCGACGGCGCCGGGTCGCGTGCCGGCCTGACCGCTGCCGGCCTGCGCGAGGAGGTCGTCACCGACATCCACGAGGCCTACGACCGTCGCGTGGCCGAGCTCGGCGAGCCGGTCGCCCGCGAGCTCGAGCGCCGCGTCGTGCTGTCGGTCCTCGACCGCAAGTGGCGCGAGCACCTCTACGAGATGGACTACCTCAAGGAGGGCATCGGTCTGCGCGCGATGGCCCAGCGCGACCCGCTCGTGGAGTACCAGCGCGAGGGCTTCCAGCTCTTCGAGGCGATGAACGACGCCATCAAGGAGGAGTCGGTCGCCTACCTCTTCAACAGCGAGGTCCAGGTGCCTGAGGTACCGCAGTCGGCGACCCAGCCGCGCAGCGCCGCCGAGATGTTCGGCGAGCCGAGCGAGGGCGCCCGCCCGCAGGTGACGGCCAAGGGCCTGGAGGACGGCTCCCGCCAGCGCAACCTGCACTACTCCGCACCGTCGGAGGACGGCGGGGTCGACGAGCACGACGAAGGGAGCCCCACTGGGGGCACCCGCGCCGAGCGTCGCGCCGCGGCCAAGAAGTCGAAGAAGGCGGCCAAGAAGGGTCGCTGACCGTCGCCGCACGCCAGCGGCGACACATGGAGGTGCCCCCGACCGGAGATCCGGTCGGGGGCGACCTCCATGTGTGCTCGGGGGTGGGGGCCGCCGGCGGTGACCTCGCCTCAGCCGATCTGCAGCGCCTCGACGACCCAGCGGTGGTCCCGTCCGACGAGACGCAGGGCGAGGGCGCGCACCCGACGCCGTCGACGAGCACGACCGCGGCCTCGACGACGTCGTCGGCGGGCTCGCACACGTGGACGCGCAGCACCCGGGTGCGGTGGGCGGCACCGCTCGAGGT
>NZ_JBNFOF010000243.1:0-4111 GCF_057364645.1 Janibacter sp. CFPM2_SD2 | reverse complement strand
GGCCCCCAGCAGACCCGAGCAGCAGGCGCCGCAGACCGCGTCGCGCTCCGAGGTCCGCACCCCGGCCGCCACCGGCGCCGGTCTGGCCGTCGACGGCATCCGCGGCCCGAAGACCAACGCCGCCATCGAGAAGTGGGTTGGCGCCCAGCAGGACGGCACCCTCTCCGTCGACGACATCAAGGCCCTCCAGGGCGAGGTCGGCACGGCGCAGGACGGCATCATCGGCCCGAAGACCACCGGTGCGCTGCAGTCGGTCGTCGGCGCCACGCAGGACGGCATCTGGGGTCCCAAGACCACCGCTGCCCTCCAGACCTACCTCAACGGTCGCTGATCGCAGCAGGCTGACGGGCCGAGCTGATCGGCCCGACTCCTCCGCACGAAGGGGAGGGGAGACCACTGGTCTCCCCTCCCCTTCGTCATGCCCGGACGGTGGGCGAAGGGGGCGTGGAGGCCGTGACGGAAGGTGTCCGAGGGTCCTGAGTTACAGGTCTGTATTTACGTTGCAGGTGTTGTCCGTGTGACTGGAGTGTCCTTAGCGTCTCTCTCGGACCTGCGCGGGGACCCCTGCCGCGCTCCGTCGAAAGAGGATCTTCATGTTCAGCACCAACGACTTCCCCGACCAGCCCGTCGGGCGCCGTGGCCGTCGTCTGCGGATGGCCGGTGGCGCCGTCGCGGCCGGCGCGCTCGTCGCCGGCGGCTTCGTCGTCGCCTCCAATGCCGGCGCGTCCGACACGGTCTGGGACCGCGTCGCGATGTGCGAGTCGTCCGGCAACTGGTCGATCAACACCGGCAACGGCTTCTACGGCGGCCTGCAGTTCACCTTCCAGACCTGGAAGGGCTTCGGTGGGCAGAAGTACGCCTACACGGCCAACCGGGCGACCAAGGCACAGCAGATCGAGATCGCGCAGGAGGTGCTCAAGGTCCAGGGCCCCGGCGCCTGGCCCGTGTGCTCCCAGCGCGCCGGCCTGACGGTCGCCAACGGCCTGGCCGTCGACCCCTACGGCACCGGTGAGCGCCCCTCGCGCGACACCACGCGTCCGCCCGTGACGTCGACCGGCGGCAAGCTCGTCGTCGACGGCATCCAGGGCCCGCGCACCAACGCCGGCATCGAGAAGTGGGGCGGCCGCCGATGAACGGCTACCTCGACTCCGGTGACAAGCGCGCCCTCCAGGCCCGCGTCGGCACCGCGCAGGACGGCGTCATCGGCCCGATGACCACCCGCGCGCTGCAGCGCAAGGTCGGCGCCGACGTCGACGGCAAGTGGGGCCCGCAGACCACCTCGCGCCTGCAGAGCTGGCTGAACAACAACGTGCTCTGATCGCACGACCGGCTCGGTGACGACCGGGGCCGCGGGCTACGATGCCGCGGTCCCGGTCGTCGCACGTCCGGGCCCGCTGGCGTGGCGCAATTGGTAGCGCACCTGTCTTGTAAACAGGTGGTTGAGGGTTCGAGTCCCTTCGCCAGCTCCACGGCGCCAGTGCGTCGTCCTGCAGTTCGTGGCGCGGGCTGACGTGGGGTCCCGGGAATCCAGCGGTTCTGCTGGCGCGGTTGGACGAACTGCAGGGCGACACGCGGTCGGGCTCAGCCTCGCTCTGCCAGCCAGGCGTCGATCGACTCCTTGAGCGGGGTCTCCTGGTCGCCCACGAGGACCGTGCCGGCGTCACCCGCCGACGAGGTGGGGGTGACCCCCTTCGCCTCGCCGTCGGCACCGATGATCACATCGACCTCGCCGCGGTCCACGGCGGAGGCCAGGGCGTCGAGCTCGCCGACCTGCCAGCTCGGGTGCGCCCCGATGGAGTCGGCGTAGTCGCTGATGAGGTCGGCCGCCGGGCCGGTGACCTCGCCACCCTCGGCGGGGACGGTCCGGGGCGGGTTGTCGACGACGCCGACGGTGAGGATGCCTGTGCTCTCGGCACGCGACAGCGCGGACCCGGGGTCGGAGCAGGCGGCCAGCAGCAGCGGCAGCACCAGGGTCGCCAGGAGTCGTCGCATGGCCTCCATCTTGCCTGCATACGATGAGCGACATGCGCCCGTCGACCCGTGAGTGGCTGTCGGCGCGCAGCCACGTCCACACGGACTTCGACGCCGCCTCCCTCGTCGCCGACCTCGGGGCGAAGGGGGAGTCCGTCGCCGTGGTCGTCCCGGCCCGCAACGAGGCTGCGACTGTCGGCGATGTCGTGACCGGTCTGCGGCGCGAGCTCGTCGACGCGGTGCCGCTGGTCTCCGAGCTCGTCGTCATCGACTCCGACTCGACCGACGACACCGCGAGCATCGCGGGCGACGCCGGCGCGACGGTTCACCGCGCCGCGGACATCGCGCCCCACCTCGGCAACCACCGGGGCAAGGGCGAGGCGCTGTGGAAGTCGCTCTTCGTCACCACCGCCGACCTGCTCGTCTTCGTCGACGCCGACCTCACCGAGTGGGGTCCCCACTTCGTCACCGGCCTCGTCGGTGCCCTGACCGCCGACCCCGCGACGATGCTCGTCAAGCTGGTACGACCGCGTCATGGACGTGCCCGGCCGCGCCCCGAGCACCGAGGGCGGGCGCGTCACCGAGCTCGTCGCCCGCCCGGTCCTCGACCTCTGGTGGCCCGACCTCGCCGGCGTCGTCCAACCGCTCGCCGGGGAGTGGGCGGCCCGCCGCTCGCTCATGGAGCGCCTGACCGTCCCGACCGGCTACGGCGTCGAGATCGCCTCGCTCCTCGACACCCACACCCGCCACGGTCTCGACGCGATTGCCCAGGTCGATCTCGGTGCCCGCGCCCACCGCCACCAGAAGGACCACGACCTCGCCGTCATGGCCGCCGAGCTCCTCGCCGTCGTCCACGCCCGCCGCCACGGCGAGCCGGTCGACGTCGCCGTGGCGAGCGAGGAGCTCGAGCAGTTCACCCGCGACGGCGGCTGGCGGACCCGGGCGGTCCCCCTTCGTCAGCGCCCACCGGCGATCACCCAGGCCGGCTATCCCGCAGGAGCCCGATGAGACTCGGCCGTCACCCCTTCGCCGACGACGCGATGCTCGTCATGGCGATCGTCAACCGCACCCCCGACTCCTTCTACGACAAGGGCGCGACCTTCGCCGAGGACAAGGCGATGGAGCGCGTCGACCTCGTCGTCGAGCAGGGCGCCGACATCGTCGACATCGGTGGGGTCAAGGCCGCGCCCGGCGGTGACGTCGACGTCGCCGAGGAGATCGACCGGGTCGCCGGGCTCGTCGCCCGCGTCCGCGAGGCCCACCCGCAACTGGTGATCTCGGTCGACACGTGGCGGGCCGAGGTGGGCGAAGCCGTCTGTGCCGCAGGCGCGGACGTGCTCAACGACGCCTGGGGCGGAGCCGACCCGGGCCTCGTCGACGTCGCCGCTGCGCACGACGTCGCCATCATCTGCACGCACACGGGCGGGGTCCAGCCCCGCACCCGGCCCTTCCGCACCGGCTTCGAGCGGGACGTCGTCGCAGACGTCATCGAGGGGGTCCTCGGCTACGCCGAGCGGGCGGTGGCCGCCGGCGTCGCCCGCGAGTCGGTCGTCATCGACCCGGCGCACGACTTCGGCAAGAACACCCACCACACCCTCGAGGTCACCCGCCGCCTCGACGAGATGGTCGAGACCGGCTGGCCCGTGCTGGTGTCGTTGTCCAACAAGGACTTCGTCGGCGAGACCCTCGATCGCCCGGTCGACGAGCGCCTCATCGGCACGCTCGCGACGACCGCCGTCTCCGCGTGGCTCGGCGCGCGGATCTACCGCGTCCACGAGGTCGCCGAGACCCGCCAGGTCCTCGACATGGTCGCCACCCTGCGCGGCGAACGCCCTCCGGCCCGCACGATCCGGGGGCTGGCATGATCCGCGCCGCCGTTGTCGTCCCGGCCGCCCCCGCCCTGCTGCCCGGCATCGGCGGCACCGCCGATCCGCTGGCTGACGTACGCGAGCGGGCTGCCGCACTCGTCGCCGCCACGGCAGGGACGAAGGGGGGCCGACCGTCTCGTCGGTCGTGGGGTCGGGCCCGGCCACTCGCGTGTGGCCCCGGCGACGCGCCCTCGGGCGCAGCCCCGCTTCACCACCGGCCGCGTGCCCGACGGGGCGCTGCCCACCGACCTCGAGATCGGCGGCCTGCTCGC
>NZ_JBNFOF010000242.1:0-4127 GCF_057364645.1 Janibacter sp. CFPM2_SD2 | reverse complement strand
CCGCCCGGGCCGAGCGTGACGAGGCCCTGCGCGGCCTGCGCACCGAGCTGACCGAGCAGCAGGACGCCCTGCGCGAGCTGACCGACGAGGTCCACCGCGACGAGGTCGCCCGGGCCCAGCAGATCGCCCGCATCGAGCAGCTGCAGACCAAGGCGATCGAGGAGCTCGGCGTCGACCCCGACGTGCTCATGGAGGAGTACGGCCCGCACCAGCTCGTCCCGCACGTCGCGGGCCCCGACGAGGACCCGGAGTCGGAGGACTTCCCCGAGCCCCAGCCCTATGTGCGCGAGGTGCAGGAGAAGCGCCTGCGCACCGCCGAGCGCGGGCTCAAGGCCCTGGGCAAGGTCAACCCGCTGGCGCTCGAGGAGTTCGCCGCGCTCGAGGAGCGGCACACCTTCCTCACCACCCAGCTCGAGGACCTGCGCCAGTCGAAGAAGGACCTCCTCGAGATCGTCGCCGAGATCGACGAGCGGGTCGAGCAGGTCTTCTCAGAGGCCTTCGCCGACACCGCCGAGCAGTTCGAAGGGGTCTTCTCCCGCCTCTTCCCCGGCGGCGAGGGGCGCCTGGTGCTCACCGACCCGAGCGACATGCTGACGACCGGCATCGAGGTCGAGGCCCGGCCTCCGGGCAAGAAGGTCAAGCGGCTGTCGCTGCTCTCCGGCGGCGAGCGGTCGCTCGTCGCGGTCGCGCTGCTCGTGTCGATCTTCAAGGCCAGGCCCTCGCCCTTCTACATCATGGACGAGGTCGAGGCGGCGCTCGACGACACCAACCTCGGCCGCCTGATCATGCTCTTCGAGGAGCTGCGCGACTCCAGCCAGCTCATCGTCATCACGCACCAGAAGAAGACGATGGAGGTCGCTGACGCGCTCTACGGCGTCTCGATGCGCGGCGACGGCATCACCACCGTCGTCAGCCAGCGGCTGCGCGACGTCGCCCCCGACGAGCAGGCGCAGCCGGCCTGATCCGGGATGGGTCGCCCGGTCCCACCCCTCGGTCGCACCTCGGGACGACCGGCGGGTCGAGTTGAGCCGGTCGCCCGCTCGGGGGACGATGGGGCCATGACCGCCATGATCGTGGGCCTGCTGATCTGCCTCGCCCTGTCCGTCCTCGTCATGGGGCTCGTCGCCGTCCCCGCCCGCCGCGAGGGGCGTGAGATCCTCACCGCTCGGGGCGAGCGCGTGGTGGTCAAGGTCCGCGAGAGCGCCGACGGCGCCGCGAGCCGCACCTCCGGCCTCATCTCCAGCGCGACGCCGGGCAAGCGCAAGGCCTCATGACGGCCGGCACCGACCCGACAGGATTCCGCGGCCCGGTCGACCCGGGGGTGCGTCCGCAGGACGACCTCTTCGGGCACGTCAACAACCACTGGCTCGACCGTGTCGAGATCCCGTCCGACCGCGGTCGCTACGGCGTCTTCGACGTGCTGCGCGAGCGGGCCGAGGAGGACGTGCGCGTCCTCATCGAGGAGGTCGCGGCCGCTGTCGAGTCCGGTGCCGCCGACGACCCGGTCGCGGCCAAGGTCGGCGCCCTCTACAGCTCCTTCATGGACGAGGCCCGGGCGACGAGCTCGGCGCCCAGCCGATCGGCGAGCTGCTCGCCGCGGTCGACGAGGTGACGAGCGTGCCCGACCTCGTCGGGCTCACCGGGCGCCTGGCCCGCGACGGCGTGAGCGGCGCCGTCCTCCCCTTCGTCAACACCGACGACCGTGACTCGACCCGCTATGTCCTCTACCTCGAGCAGGGAGGTCTCGGGCTGCCCGACGAGTCCTACTACCGCGAGGAGCAGCACGCCGAGGTCCTCGCGGCCTACCGCGGGCACGTCGCGCGGCTGCTCGCGCTCGCGACCGGGCTCGACGAGACGGCTGCCGCCGAGACCGCGGAGCGGGTCGTCGACCTCGAGGTGACGCTCGCCGGCCACCACTGGGACCGCGTGACCAACCGCGATCCCGTCAAGACCTACACGCTCGTCGACGCCGCAGGGCTCGCCGAGCTGGCGCCCGCGGTCGACTGGAGCGCCTGGGCCCGAGGGCTCGGGGCCGATGCTCCTTTCGCCGAGGTCGTCGTGCGCCAACCCGACTTCCTGCGCGGCCTGTCGGCTGCGCTCGAGTCGGTCGACCTGGCGACCTGGCAGGACTGGCTGCGGCTGCGCATCGTCCAGTCGCACGCGGCCTACCTCGACGCGTCCGTCGTCGCCGAGGAGTTCGACTTCGTCGGCCGCACCCTCTCCGGCATCCCCGAGCAGCGTGCCCGGTGGAAGCGCGGGGTCTCGCTCGTCGACGCCTCGCTCGGCGAGGCCGTCGGCCGGCTCTACGTGGAGCGGCACTTCCCGCCGGCAGCCCGCGAGCGGATGGAGGAGCTCGTCGGCCACCTCGTCGAGGCCTTCCGGCGCTCCTTCGCCCAGTCGTCGTGGATGGGGGAGGAGACCCGCGCCGAGGCCGCGGCGAAGCTCGAGGCCTTCACGCCCAAGGTCGGCCACCCGGCCTCGTGGCGCGACTACTCCGCGCTCGAGGTCGACGCCGACGACCTCGTGGGCAATGTGCGGCGGGTGGCGGCCTTCGAGGTCGACCGCGCGCTGCACAAGCTCGGTGGCCCGGTCGACCGTGACGAGTGGTTCCTCACCCCGCAGACGGTCAACGCCTACTACAACCCCGGGCTCAACGAGATCGTCTTCCCCGCGGCGATCCTCCAGCCGCCCTTCTTCGACGCCGACGGCGACGACGCGGACAACTACGGCGGCATCGGGGCGGTCATCGGTCACGAGATCGGGCACGGCTTCGACGACGTGGGCTCGACCTACGACGGGCAGGGCAACCTGCGCGACTGGTGGACCGAGGAGGACCGGGCGGCCTTCGAGCAGCGCCGCGACGCCCTCGTCGAGCAGTTCGACGGCTACACCACCCGCAATGCGCCCGGACACACGGTCAACGGCGCCCTGACGGTGGGGGAGAACATCGGCGACATCGGCGGCCTGGCCATCGGGCACGCGGCCTACCGGATCGCCGTCGGCGACGCGGCGGCGGAGGTCGGCGAGGACGGGCTGACCGGTGACCAGCGGTTCTTCAGCAACTGGGCGCGAGTGTGGTGCGGCGACGCGCGCACCGAGGAGGCCGTGCGGCTGCTGTCGATCGACCCGCACAGCCCGCAGGACGTCCGGGCCAATGCCGTGCGCAACATCGACGCCTTCCACGAGGCCTTCGGCACCGCCGACGGCGACGACATGTGGCTCGACCCGCACGAGCGCGTCTCCCTCTTCTGAACCGATGACCCGCGAGGTGCCGTCAGCGCGTGACCGGGATGCGCTCGGCCGCGCGGAGAACGCGCGTCCCCGGGACGGCCTCGGCGACCGCTGCCGCACGGCAGCGAGGGGCGTCGCCCGCGTGGAGGAGCGCGAGCGCACCCCCGACGAGGCGCTGGCCGAGGCCCAGGAGTACCTCGACGCCGAGATGCCCTTCCACGCACACGAGGTGCTCGAGGAGCAGTGGAAGCGTGCCCCCGAGCCCGAGCGTGCCCTCTGGCAGGGGCTGGCCCAGCTCGCCGTCGGCCTGACCCACCAGCGCCGGGGCAACTCCCGCGGCGCGGTGAGCGTGACGAGCCGCGGCGCCGATGCCGTCGAGCGCTATGTCGCGATCGCCCCCCACGGGATCGACGTCGGTGGCCTGGTCCTCTGGGCGCGGGCGCTGGCCGCCCGGCCCGACGGCGAGGTGCCGGTGCCCTCCCTTCGCCTGGTCTGAGGGGAGCGCCCGCCCACGGGTTCGGCGAGGTCGGTGGGGCCTGCGAAGATGACCCCGTGATGGGAATCGACACGCTGACCGAGTACATCGCCGTCGCGATCGGACTGCTGGTCCTCCTCGGGGGGCTCGCGGTGGGCCTGCTGCGCGGAGGCCGGGGCAAGAGCAAGGAGCTGCCGCCGGAGCACCGCCCGCCGGAGCGCCCCAAGGGCACCACCGACCACCGCAGCGGCACGATCGTCCTCGACCGGCCGAGTGACCACGCCCAGCCCCAGGCTCCGCCTGCCGAGGCGAAGGGGGAGACCCCGCCGGCCGAGACGACGGCCGAGGAGCCGACCGCTGAGGCGGCTGCGCCCGAGACGACCCAGCCCGAGACCCGGCCGAGGACGTCACGCCCGTCGAG
>NZ_JBNFOF010000241.1:0-4137 GCF_057364645.1 Janibacter sp. CFPM2_SD2 | reverse complement strand
TCCCTGGTGGGCACCGCCGGCCCTGGCCCTCGGGGGTGACGGCCGCCGCGGTCCGGGCCACCGAGCCGCCGCCCGCGGAGCTCGGGGTCGTCCTCGCCATCGCCGCGGCCGCCGTCGCGCTGCTCGTGCGCTCGGTCGTCCACGGCCCCGACCTCGCGATCGCCGTCGGCCTCGCGGTCCTCGCCGCCCCACGCCACGGGGGCGGGGCTGCTCGCCGTGGCTGCCACCGCCGGCCTGCTCGTCTGGCAGCTGCTGCGCCCGCGGGACTGACTGCCGGCGCGGGGCCGGGATTCGGGGAAGGGCGGGGCGCGCGGATATCGTGGACCACCGTGAGCGACGCCCCCATCGAGACCCCTGCCGACGACGAGCTGCCGGAGCAGATGCGCATCCGCCGCGAGAAGCGGGACCGGATCCTCGCCAGCGGCCGACAGGCCTACCCGGCCGGCGTCGCCCGCACCCACACCCTCGCCGAGGTCGTGCAGGGCTGGGAGCACCTCGAGACCGGTGAGGAGACGCAGGACGTCGTCACCGTCGCCGGACGCGTGATGTTCGTGCGCAACACCGGCAAGCTCGCCTTCGCGGCGCTGCAGGAGGGCATCGGTACCCGCCTGCAGGTCATGCTCTCGCTCGCCGAGGTCGGCGAGGAGGCCCTCGCGATGTGGAAGGCCGATGTCGACCTCGGTGACCACGTCACCGTCACCGGCCGGGTCATCCGCTCCCGTCGTGGCGAGCTGTCGGTCATGGCGACGAGCTGGGAGCTGGCCTCCAAGGCGCTGCGCCCGCTGCCGGTCCTGCACAAGGAGCTCTCCGAGGAGAGCCGCGTGCGCCAGCGCTATGCCGACCTCGTCGTGCGTCAGGAGGCGCGCGACATGGTGCGCACCAAGGCGGCTGCGCTGCGTGCGGTGCGTTCGACGCTGGACGGCGAGGGATTCATCGAGGTCGAGACCCCCGTGCTGCAGCTCGTGCACGGTGGTGCCGCGGCGCGTCCCTTTGGCACGCACATGAATGCCTTCTCGCAGGACATGTCGCTGCGGATCGCGCTGGAGCTCAATCTCAAGAAGGCCGTCGTCGGCGGTGTCGACAAGGTCTACGAGATGGGCCGCATCTTCCGCAACGAGGGCGTCGACTCCACGCACAGCCCCGAGTTCACGATGCTCGAGGCCTATGAGGCATATGGCGACCAGCGCACCATCGGTGAGCTGACCCGGCGCATCTACCTCGCCGTCGCCGACGCCATCGGCTCGCGGGTCGTCGAGACCCCGCAGGGCAGCGTCGACCTCGACGGCGAGTGGCGCTGGCTGCCCGTCCACACCGGCCTGTCCGAGGCCGTCGGTCGCGAGATCACCCCCGACACCCCCGTCGACGAGCTGCTCGCGATCGCCGCCGAGCGCGAGATCGAGGTCGACGCCGCGCTGCCGCAGGGCAAGCTCGTCATGGAGCTCTTCGAGGAGCTCGTCGAGCCGACGCTGCTGCAGCCGACCTTCGTCTGCGACTACCCCGCAGAGGCCCAGCCGCTGGCCCGGCGCCACGACGAGGACCCGCGCCTCATCGAGGCCTGGGACCTCATCATCGCCGGCGTCGAGCGGGCGACCGGCTTCACCGAGCTCGTCGACCCGGTGGTCCAGCGCGAGGTGCTCACGGAGCAGTCGCTCGCCGCCGCGGCGGGTGACCCCGAGGCGATGCAGCTCGACGAGGACTTCCTGCGGGCCCTCGAGTACGGCGCCCCGCCGATGGGCGGTATCGGCATCGGCATCGACCGGATGGTCATGTTCTTCACCGGTGTCGGCATCCGCGAGACCATCCTCTTCCCGCACCTCAAGCCCGAGGCCTGATCATGGACTTCATCAACGACTGGTGGCCCTATGCGGCGGCATTGTTGCCGACCGTCGGCGTCGCCTTCCTCTTCTACTGGATCATCCGCTACATGCTCGAGGCGGACCGGCGCGAAAGGAAGGCACTCGCACAATGGAATGCCGAGCACCGGAAGAATGCCGAAGAATCCACAAAGGACAGCGACTGAAATAGGTCATTCACGTCATGAATGACTATCGTGGGAATGACATTTCCCCACGAACGGAGAATTCCCATGGCACAGCGCGTCCAGGTCATCCTCGAAGATGACATCGACGGCGGCGATGCGAGCGAGACCGTCACCTTCGGTCTCGACGGAGTGACCTACGAGATCGACCTCAACGACCGCAACGCCGCCGCCCTGCGCGACGCCGTCGCCCCCTATGTCGGTGCCGGCCGCCGCGTGTCGGGCCGCCGCTCGACCGGGTCCGGCTCCGGGTCGCGCACGAGCAGCTCCGAGTTGGCCAAGATCCGCGAGTGGGCCCGGGCCAACGGCCACGAGGTCTCCGACCGCGGTCGCATCAGCCAGAAGGTGCGCGACGCCTACGCCAAGGCCAACGGCTGAGCGGGTTGACGACCGACGAGCTGCGGGCCCTGGCTGCGCAGCTCTCCCGGCATCTCGCCGTCCTCGAGGTCCGGGTCGCCGAGACCGGTGACCCGGACCTCGGTGTGTCCCTTGCCGCCGCCGTCGACATCGCGCCGCGGTGGATCGAGACCTATCGCGACCTGACGATCGCGCAGTCCGGCAGCGCGCCGGCGGGGATGCCCGCGGCCTTCGTCCTGCAGTACCTGCTCGACCCGATCGCGTCGACGATCGCCACGGCCGCAGCGGTCAGCCACGTGGTGCTCGACGCGGACACCGGCCGATGGTCGATCGGGCTCGACCCGACCTATCTCTACCCGGTCGCCGTCCAGCTGCGTGCGGCGGACGACCGGCTCCTCGTCGACCGGGAGGAGCGGCTCGAGGTCGCCCGGGCCGGCTACCTCGCGACGGCCACCGACATCGCGACGCGGCTGCCGACGCCGACCCGGATGAGCAGCCGGCAGCGCCTCGGCATGGCCGAGGACCTCTGGCAGATGGCCCTCGCCAGGGTCGCGGGCGAGCCTCCGCCGCAGCGGCGCTCGTGCTGCCTGATCTACGCGCTGCCCGGATGCGCCCCGTGCGCGGGCTGCCCACGCCTGCGCTGACCCGCAGACAGAGGGTGGCCGCACTCGTCGACGGGGAAGGAATGCTCCATCTCGTGCGTACGATCTGAGATACAGTTCGAGCGTGATCGGGGCATCTATCCGCCCTTGGCAGGAGATCTGTACGTCGAGCTGCATCCATGGAGGCTGCTGTGCGCATCGCGATCGTCGGCTGCGGCGAGGTCGGGACGACCTATCTGCGCGCCCTCGCCGAGCACGGCGAGCACGACGTGGTCGTCGTCGATCCGGCACCCCGCGACCCGCTCCGCGAGATCGTCGCCGCCGGCGGGCCGACCCTGCTCGCCGAGCCGGGCTGAGGCGCTGACCGGTGCCGACGTCGTGTGGCTGTGCGTCGCCGGCGACATCGCCCACGAGGTGATCGCCGGGCTGCGCCCGTGGTTGCGGCCCGGCGCGCGGGTGCTCGACCTGACGACCGCCTCGCCCGACGACAAGCGTCGCTCCGCCGCGCTCCTGGCCGACCACGCGACCTATGTCGACGTCGTCATCATGGGCGCCATCGCCATGGGCGGCGTCGCCACCCCGCTCCTGGCGGCCGGCCCGGAGGCGTCGGCCGCGACCACCGAGCTCGCCGCGATCGGCGCCCCGTGCGGGTGCTGCCCGGTGCCGGACCCGGCGACGCCGCGGCCCTCAAGCTGCTGCGCAGCATCCTGACGAAGGGGATCGAGGCCCTCGGGGTCGAGTGCCTCGCCGCCGCAGAGGCGCTCGGGGTGCGCGAGGAGCTGCCCGTCGTCCTCGCCGACATCGATGCCGGCGGTCTGACCCCCTTCGTCGAGGCGGTCGTGCGCACCCACCCGCAGCACGCCGAGCGTCGGCGCCACGAGGTGCACCGCGCCGGCCGACAGCTCGCCGACCTCGGCCGACCCTCCGCACTCGTCGACGCCGTCGAGGCGCGCTTCGCCGAGACCGTCGACGCCACCTGACCCACCACTGACAGGAGCACCCATGGACCTCGGGATCACCGGACGGACCGCCCTCGTCCTCGGGGCCGGCAGCGGCCTCGGCGAGGCGATCGCGCACGCGCTCGGCGCAGGAGGGGGTCACCGTCGTCGCGGCCGGCCGCACCCTCGCGAAGGTCGAGGC
>NZ_JBNFOF010000240.1:0-4150 GCF_057364645.1 Janibacter sp. CFPM2_SD2 | reverse complement strand
TCAGGCCGGCGGCCCCGCAGGGCCTCGGCGACCGCTCGGGGTGGCCGGTCGCGGCGAGGCCGGGGTCGGTGACGACGAGGACGTGACGGCCGCCGAGCCCGGCGACGTCGTGGCCGATCTCGCGGACGGCGCCGGGGCCGAACTTCAGCCGCGGTGCGGCATAGGTGAAGACGGCCTCGGGCGTGGTGGGCGTGGGCAGGTCGGTCATGTCAGCTCTCCCGGTGGACCTTGTGCGCGGCAGCCTGCGCGCGGGGCTTGACGACCATGAGGTCGACGTTGACGTGGCGCGGCCGGGTGGCCATCCACGTGATGGCGTCGGCGATGTCCTCGGCGACGAGCGGCTCGGCGACGCCCGCGTAGACCCTGTCCGCCCGCTCCTGGTCGCCCTTGAAGCGGGTGAGCGAGAAGCCCTCGGTGTGCACCATGCCCGGCGCGATCTCGGTGACGCGCACCGGCTGGTCGACGAGCTCGAGGCGCATCGTCTCGGTCATCGTCGCGAGCGCGTGCTTGGCCGCGGTGTAGCCGGCGCCGCCCTCGTAGGAGGTGCGCCCCGCCGTCGAGCCGACGTTGACGATGATCCCCTCACCCGCGACGAGCGAAGGGAGCAGGGCCTGCACCATGCGCAGGGTGCCGATGACGTTGACCTCGTACATCGCCCGCCAGTCCTCGACGTCACCCGTGGCGACGGGGTCGAGGCCGTAGGCGCCGCCAGCGTTGTTGACGAGCACGTCGAGGCGGTCGCCGACCTCGGCCGCAAGGGCCGCGACGGAGTCCGGGTCCGTGACGTCGCAGGTGACCGCCCGGCCGTCGAGCTCGGCCGCGAGCGCGGTGATCGCCTCGGTGCTGCGGGCCGCGCAGACGACCTCGTGGCCGGCGGCAGCCAGGGCCCGCGCGGTGGCCGCGCCGATCCCCCCGCTGGCTCCGGTGACGACGGCGAGGGGGCGGGTCATGAGGACTCCTGTCGTGGTGCGGGGGCGATCCAGGTGGCGGCGGCGCTCGCGAGGACGCGCTCGCCGTCGAGCAGGGCGGTGCCGGTGTGGCGCTTGCGGCCCTCGCGACCGGTCTCCCACGCGATGACGACGAGCTCGCGCCCACGAGGGACGTCGGCGGCCACCGTCGAGGTGAGGGTGCCGAGCAGGAGCGGGCCGTCGGCGAAGCCGACGGCGAAGGCGCCCGGGCAGTCGAGCACGGCGAGCACGGGAGGCAGCCCCTCGTCGGTGATCGTCACCGGCGCGGCGAGGACGTCTCGCGGCCGGCGACCGGCGCCGCGAAGACGCGCAGACCCCCTTCGGCCTCCGGCCCGCAGACGTAGCAGCCGGGGTAGGGGTGCCCGCTCGCGTCGAACTCGGCGGCCGCGGCCCTGGCCGCCTCGAGGGAGACCGGTGCGGGGACTGCCAGGCCGGGGGCGGTCGTGCGACGGGCCGTGCCGAGCAGGGTCTCGCCGTCGAGGAGGTGCACCGCGAGGTCGGGGCCGTCGGCGACGGTGCCGTCGACCTCCCACCGCAGTGGACGCCCGAGCGGGGTGGGGGCGCTCAGGCGTACCGTCGCCGCCGTCAGGTCCCCCTCAGCGGGGACGAGGTCGTCGAGTCGTTCGGTGAGCAGACCGCAGACCCAGCCGCCGTTGCCGGTCCCCGGCGGGCCGACGTGCAGCGGGGCCACGGTCGTCGTCTCGGCTGTGGTGTGCACCACCCCAACCTAGCGACGGTGCCCCGGGAGAGGATGAGGGGGATGAGTACGAGCGAGGCCTTCGGCTGGAGGCGCATCGCCGTACCCGCCTTCGGGCCCACCTTCCTGTCCGCCGCCGCGAGCGGAGCCGTCGTCCCGATCGCGGCCCTGGCGGGGCCGACGAGCTCGGCGCGAGCCTGGGGCCTGGCGCCTTCGTCGTCTCGCTCACGGGCATCGGGCAGCTCGTCGGGGGTGCTGCCCGCCGGCGCCCTCGTCGCCCGCATCGGCGAGCGGGCCACCCTCGTGCGCGCCGGCCTGCTCGACATCGTCGCGCTCGCCGTCGCCGGGTGGGCCCCCTCGCTGTGGCTCATGGCGCTCGCCCTCCTCGTCTCCGGGCTGGCCTCCTCGGCCTTCTTCCTCGCCCGGCAGGGCTACATGATCGACGTCCTGCCGCAGCACCTGCTCGCCCGCGGCATGTCCCTGCTCGGCGGTGCGATGCGCGCGGGGCTGCTCCTCGGGCCGGTCGTCGGCTCGGTGGCGATCGCCCCCTTCGGCCTGCAGGGGGCCTATGGGGTGGCCGTCGTCCTCGCCGTCGGCTCCGTGGTCACCGTGCTCACCGCGCCCGACCTCACCGGTGACCATGAGCGGGCCCGGGCCGAGGACCACCACGCGGGGGTCTTCGCCGTCATCCGGCGGCACGCGCGGCTGCTGCTCACGCAGGGCATCGGCGTCACCGTCATCTCGGCCCTGCGGCAGTCGCGTCTGGTGATCCTGCCGCTGTGGGCCGTGCACATCGGCCTCGACGGCGTCGACTCCTCGCAGATCTTCGCCGCGGCCGGCGTCGCCGAGCTGCTCCTCGTCTACCCGGGCGGCTGGGTCATGGACCGGCTGGGCCGGGTCTGGGTCGTCGCGGTGCTGCTGTCGGTGGTCTCCGCCGCCTTCCTCGCCCTGCCCCTCGCGGGGACGAAGGGGGAGCTGCTCGCCGTGGCCCTCGTGATGTCCCTGGGCAACGGACTGGGGTCCGGCATCGTCATGACGCTCGGGGCGGACGCGGCACCGACCCGCGACCGGGCGCAGTTCCTCGGCGCCTGGCGGCTCATGGGCGAGGTGGGCCACGCCGGCGGATCGCTCGGGCTGAGCGCCGTCACCGCCCTCGTCTCGCTGCCGGCCGCCGCGGTCGTCCTCGGGGTCGCCGGCCTCACCGGGCTGGCGTGGACGAGCGTGTGGGTATCGCGGGCGGACCGCGCTCGCGCGGGCAAGGCATGATGGTGCCGTGAAGGATCTCATCGACACCACGGAGATGTACCTCCGCACGATCTTCGAGCTCGAGGAGGAGGACATCCCTCCCATGCGGGCCCGCATCGCCGAGCGGCTGGGCCACTCCGGCCCGACGGTCTCGCAGACGATCGCGCGCATGGAGCGGGACGGGCTGGTCAGCCTCGGCGACGACCGGCGCCTCGTGCTCTCCGACGAGGGTCGTCTGCTCGCGACCCGGGTGATGCGCAAGCACCGGCTCGCCGAGCGACTGCTCGCCGACGTCATCGGGCTGGAGTGGGAGCACGTCCACGACGAGGCCTGCCGCTGGGAGCACGTCATGAGCGAGCGGGTCGAGCGCAAGATCCTCGCCATGCTGCCCGAGCACCGCGAGTCGCCCTACGGCACGCCGATCCCCGGCCTCGAGGAGCTGCTCGCCGGTGGTGACGAGGCGCCCGCCGACGACTACCTCGAGGGCCTGAGCAGCCTGACCGACATCGTCGACGAGGGCCTGACCGGGACCTTCCGGGTGCGCCGCATCGGCGAGCCCGCGCAGGTCGACCACGAGGCGCTCGAGCTGCTCACCGAGGCGCGGCTGCGCCCCGGCGAGATCGTGCTCGTCACCCCCGAGGAGGACCGGGTGGTCGTCGCCCGAGACGGCGCCGCCAGCGACGCCGTCTCGCTGCCGCGCGACGTCGCCATGCACGTCTTCGTCGAGCCGGCGTCCGCCTCCTGAGCGCAGTCCGTGACCGCGGTGTGACATTTTCGTGATCAGCGGGTACGGTTCCTGAGTCCGCCTCCCCTGGGCGGATCCGTCTCGCGGACGCCTTGTCCTGCCACCGCACCGACGGCTGCTGCACTTCACCGCATGGCAGGAGCGGGGGACCCACTCATTGGGGCATCGCGGATGCTCCTCGGGGTGAAGTCCCACGGCACGCGGACCGCTAGGTCGGTCCGGAGCCGCGGGACCGGGCCGCACCTCTCGCCCGAACCCGACAGCTGACCTCGCAGGCGGGACAGAGGTATTCATCGTGTCTCACTCCGTCGGGCGCCACCGCGCTCCTGAGCGTTACAACCCCCTCGCCGAGATCGGCACCGTCATCAGCCAGACCGGCACCCCGCTGGCCAAGGGCTCGGCCGTCCTCGCCGCCTCCGGTGGCCTCGTCGCCGCGATCGCCATCCCCGCCCAGGCCGCCCCCCGCCGTCGAGCAGGCCGACGCCACGCCCGCGG
>NZ_JBNFOF010000239.1:0-4153 GCF_057364645.1 Janibacter sp. CFPM2_SD2 | reverse complement strand
CGACCCGTCACGTCCTCCGGCCCACGGCCGGCTCCAGACGCCGGCCGGCGCCGGATGCTCCCGATCGCCGCCGGCGTCGCGGCCCTGCTCGTCGTCGTCGGCATCGTCGCCGGCGTGATCGCGCTCAACGGCCGCGGCGGCGGGGAGGCGAGCTCGAGCAGCTCCTCCTCGGCGTCCGGTGGCGCCGCCTTCGGCGGCAGCGTCCCGACCTTCGAGATGAAGCAGGAGGGGTCGAAGGCCGTCATCACGATGAAGGTCGACGGCTTCCAGGACGGTGACAGCTACTTCGTGCGGGCGGGGCCGGGAGATGCCGACCTCTCCCGGATCACGGCGTCCGGCGTCGGCAACATCACCGACGGCACGGGCACCTTCAGCCAGGAGTTCGGCACCTCGGACCGGGTCTGCAGCCAGGTCCAGGCGCGTCGCGGCACCGACGCGTCGCCGTGGACCGAGATCAAGTGCCTGGACAAGTCGTGACGACCCCGACCGTGCCCCCGCAGGGTCAGCCGGCGCCGCCCGAGCCCCCGTCGAAGGGGATCGAGGTGGGCCTGATCCCCTTCGTGGCCGGGATCGTGGGCCTCGTCGTCGCGGCAGCCGTCCTCGCCCTCGTCCTGTGGGTCACCCGCGAGGATGCGCAGCCGCCTGCGCCCACGTACACCGACGCGACGCAGCCCAGCGGCGCGCTCGCGGACTCCCCGACCCTCGAGGTCACCGTTCACGACGAGGTGCTGCGCTGGGAGATGACGTACCCGGACCTGCGCACCGGTGACCGCTTCCGCATCCGGACCGGTCTCGACGAGGACCAGGTGTCCGGTGAGCCGGTCACGCTCCTGCCGGGGGAGACGGTCTACGAGCAGACGCTCGCCCCCGGACAGCGACAGTGTGGGATGGTGCAGGTCGTCCGGGGTGGGCAGGTCTCCGGGTGGTCGACGGTCCAGTGCGAAGAGGTGGGTGGCTGATGAGCGACAGCGTGGTGACGGTGGACTTCTGCGGTGAGCTGCACGAGGCACCGCGGGAGGGCAGCCTGACGATCGGTCGGGAGGGCGACGTCGAGATCGACGACAACCCCTTCCTCCACCGGCACTTCCTCCAGATCACCCACGAGGGTGGCTGGTGGTGGCTGACCAACGTCGGCTCGACGCTCACCGCCACCGTCGCCGACAAGAAGGGCCTCTTCCAGGCCTGGCTCAACCCCGGCGCCCGCATCCCGCTCGCCTTCGAGCGGGTCACCGTGTGGTTCACCGCCGGGCCGACGACCTACGACTTCGACGTCCTCGTCGGCAACCCGAGCTTCACCTCGGTCGACCACGAGGTCCTCCTCCCGCAGCAGGGTGGCGAGACGACCGTCGGCCGGGTCGCCTTCACCCCGGACCAGAAGCTGCTCGTCGTCGTCCTGTGCGAGGACTTCCTGCGTCGTGACGGGGCCGGGCAGGGCACGATCCCCAGCTCCGCGGCGGCCGCCGAGCGCCTCGGCTGGAAGGTCACGAAGTTCAACCGCAAGCTCGACAACGTCTGCCAGAAGCTCGCCGATGCCGGCATCCGCGGCCTGCACGGCGGGCCGGGCAAGCTCGCGAGCAACCGCAAGTCGCGCCTCGTCGAGCACGCCCTGTCGACGCGCATGGTGACCGAGGACGACCTCGTCCTGCTCGAGGACCCCGAGAGCGCGGAGGGCTGAGCCCGGCATGACCGCTCAGGGGGAGCAGACCGCGGGCGCGCAGCGCCGCCCGCGACCGGTGTGGCTGCGGGTCGCCTCGGGTGGCGTCGTCGCGCTGCTCGTCGCCGTCGCCGCGATCTACGCCTGGCGCGCCGATGGGCAGCCGGTGCACGACGTCGCCCTCACCGACGGGGGCATCTGGGTCTCCGGCGGCCGCACCGGCTACTGGGGTCGGGTCAACACCGGCGCCCACGAGCTCGACCTCGTCGTCCAGGGCGCCGGTCGCTCCGGCAACGGCGAAGGGGTCGTGCGACCCGACGTGCTCCAGGACGGGCGGCAGGCGATCGGCGTCACCGCAGACCGCCAGCTCGTCGCCATCGACACCCGCACCGGCGAGCCGGTCCGGGACGACTCCGGCACGGTCGAGACGGTCCAGATGCCCGAGCCGCACTGGGCGACGGGCCAGGACTTCCAGCGGCCCGACCTCGTGGCCCTCGGCGGCGACACCCTCGCCTTCGTCGACCACGACACCGGGCGGATCGTCGGCACCCGGCTCGACCCCGAGGGCGGCAGCTCGATCGGCGACCTCGCCGAGGTCGGTCCGCTCGACACCGTCGGGCCCCGGGCCTCGATCACCGTCGACGACGACGGCGACATCATGGCCGTGTCGGCGCATAGCGGCCGGGTCGTCGAGATCCCGGCGAAGGGGGACGGCTTCGGCACCCCGAAGCGCACCTCCCTCCGTTTCACCGGCCGGGCCGCCGACATCACCGCGGTCGGCGACGCGTGGGTGGTCCTCGACCTCGAGACGGGCAAGGTCATGGCCGAGGGGCTGGAGCAGCCGCAGGCGCTGCCGGCGTCCAACGAGGAGGCCGGCCAGTCCCTCGTCGTGGCCACGCTCCAGCAGCCGGGGCCGGCGAGCCACGTCGTCGCCTACTCGACCGTCGAGAGCGCCGGCTTCATGCGGATCGACTCCGACAGCGACGGGGGCAACGAGGGTGAGATCCTCTCGGGCATCGACGAGGACAGCGGGGCCGGGGTCACCGGGGGCTCCCGATCGCGCTTCAACCGCATCTCACGCCCGGCGCTCAACGGCCCCTGCCTCTACGCGGCATGGGGCGAGGGCGGAACGATCCGCTGGGGTCGCACCTGCACCCAGGACAAGCGCCCGACCGTGGAGCTGCCCACCGAGGGCGAGCAGACCCGTCGCAACGGCGTCGCCGTGCGGCAGGCCCGTGGCCAGCTCGTGCTCAACGACCTCGACACCGGGCGGTCTTCGACCTGAGCCTGCCCGACGACGTGCGCGTCGACACCTGGCCCGGCGGCGCCCCCCGTGACGAGATCGAGCGCTACGAGCCGACACCCTGGGGTCGACCGACGACGTCGAGCCCCACCACCAGCCCCACGACCGCCACGAAGACCGGATGAGGAAGTAGGACGGATGAGCGTCACCCAGGAGCAGGCCAGCTGGTTCAGCCAGGCCTTCCAGCAGATGGTCGGCAACGTCGACCAGGTCGTCCTCGGCAAGCAGCACGTCGTGCGGCTGGCCCTCACCTGCCTGCTGTCCGAGGGGCACCTGCTCCTCGAGGACTACCCGGGCACCGGCAAGACCCAGCTCGCCCGGGCCATCGCGGGCACCGTGCAGGGGTCCTCGAGCCGCATCCAGTTCACCCCGGACCTGCTGCCGAGCGACGTCACCGGTGTGACGATCTACGACCAGCAGACCAAGCGCTTCGACTTCCACCGCGGCCCGGTCTTCGCGACGATCGTCCTCGCCGACGAGATCAACCGCGCCTCGCCCAAGACGCAGGCGGCCCTCCTCGAGGTCATGGAGGAGGGACGGGTCACCGTCGACGGCACCACCCACGACGTCGGGCGTCCCTTCATGGTCGTCGCGACGCAGAACCCGATCGAGCAGGCCGGGACCTATCGCCTGCCCGAGGCGCAGCTCGACCGCTTCCTCATGAAGACCTCGCTCGGCTACCCCGACCACGAGGCGACCGTCGCCGTCCTCGCCGAGGCCGGCCGGCGCGACCGCACCCGTGGGCTGCGCCCCGTCGTCACGGCGAAGGTCGTCGAGGACATGGCCGGTCTCGCCGACCAGGTCCACGTCGACCCGGCGATCCTCGCCTACGTCTCGCGCCTCGCCGAGGCCACGCGACGCCACCGCAACCTGCGCCTGGGTCTGTCGGTGCGCGGCTGCCTCGCCCTCGTGCGCTGCGCGAAGACCTGGGCGGCCAGCCAGGGCCGGACCCACGTCGTGCCCGACGACGTCAAGGTGCTCGCCGAGCCGGTGATGACCCACCGCCTGCTGCTCACCGCCGAGGCGGAGTTCGCCGGGGTGCGGACCACCGACGTCATCGGCCAGATCCTCGGCGAGGTCGCCCCGCCGACCGAGCGGGTGGCCTGAGCGGCCCGAGCGACCAGCAGATGACGACCGGAACCCCCACCACCCCCGCCCGGGCCCCCGCGCCGGGCGGGCCGCGTGCGCGACGACGG
>NZ_JBNFOF010000238.1:0-4309 GCF_057364645.1 Janibacter sp. CFPM2_SD2 | reverse complement strand
GGGCCTGCCCTTCCGCGGGCTGGGCACGGCCTTGCGGAACGCACCGGTCGCGTCGCCTCGGCCTCGAAGCCTCCGTCGTGCTCGTCGCGGGCGTCTTCGCCGGGCTCGGCGGCGCCCTCGCCGCGGTGCTCGCCCTCGTGCTCGTGCGCCGGCTGGGGCCTCGCCCGGGACGGCTCATCGCGCTGGGGGCCGGCCTGCTCGTGCTCGCCGCCCTGGCCTTCGTCGCCCAGCTGGCCTGGGTCGACGGCACGCTCGGGTCGGTGAGCGCCGACTCGGTGCGCTCGGCCCTCGTCCCGCACCACATCGCCGCGCCGGCCTCGTGCTCGCCATCATCGGCACCTATCTGCGCCCTGACCCACCGGAGGAGATCGACCCGTGACCGACCGTCAGCCGGAGGAGACGACGGAGTCCGTCACCGTCGTCGTCCCGACCCGCAACAACATCCGCACGATCGAGGCCTGCCTGCGCTCGGTCGTCGAGCAGAGCCACCCCGACGTCGAGCTCATCGTCGTCGACAACCACAGCACCGACGGCACCCCGCAGGTGGCCGAGCGTCTCGCCGACCGGGTGATCACGGCCGGTCCGGAGCGCTCCGCGCAGCGCAACACCGGCATCGAGGCGGCGCGCGGCGAGTGGGTCCTCTGGCTCGACAGCGACATGATCCTGCCGCCGCGGACCATCGCGCTGGCCCTCGAGACCGCCCGGGCGACCGGCGCGACGGGCATCGCCCTGCCCGAGCGCACCATCGGCGAGGGCTTCTGGACCGCCTGCCGGGCCCTGGAGCGCGAGTGCTACCTCGACGACCCGTGGCTCCACAACCCCCGCCTCGTCCGGCGCGAGTACCTCCTCGGCGAGGGCGCCTTCCACACCGACATGTCCGGTCCCGAGGACGCCGACCTGCGGATGAAGATGCGCGCGACCGGCGCGGGCATCGAGCTGGCCCCGATCATCGTCGACCACGACGAGGGGCGCCTCACCGTCCGCGACGTCATGGGCAAGCGCTACTACTACGGGCGCAGCATCCCCGCCTTCGCGCAGGAGCACGAGGGCGCCGTCGGTGCCCAGGGCAAGGCCGTGCTGCGCTCCTACGTGCGCAACCACCGTCGCCTGCTGCAGGACCCGGTGCACGCCGCCGGCATGGTCGCCCTGCGCGCGATGGAGGCCGGGGGCTATGCCCTCGGCGCCCGTCGCGGTCGACGCGACCGGCGGGCCGGGCGGCGTCGTGAGCGAGGCCCTGCGCCGCATGCTCTGGGTCTCGCTGCCCGACCAGCGAGCCCGGCGCGAGCTCTACTGGATGTCGCGGATGCCCGGCACCCGCGTGCGGGCCATGGCCCAGCAGGAGCCCGTGGGTGACATCGACTGGATCCCGAGCACCTACCGCCGACCGATCAAGCGCTTCATCGAGGCCGGGGCCCTCGCCTGGGTGCGCGGCCTCGACGAGCAGCCGGCCGGCGAGTACGACTGGGTGACCTCCCTCGAGCTGTGCTCCCTCGTCACCGGACAGGCGTCCCGCTGGCGCCGGCGGGCTCGCCGCGGGGGAGCGGCCCGTCCGCTCCAGGCGGTCATCACGTGGGAGAACCTGCCCGACCAGCCGCTCTACAAGGTGCCGCCCTACCGTCAGGCGCTCAACTCCTGCCGGGACGCCGACCTCCTGCTGTGCATGGTCGACGCAGCACGCGACCACCTGCTGGCCAACGACTTCGACGACGAGCTGATCCGGGTCGTCAGGCCCGGGGTCGACACCGAGCTCTTCCACCCCGCGGACCGGCCCGTCGAGGACCCCGTCGTCGTCTTCGCCTCGCCGCTCGCGGACAACAAGGGCATCGACCGCGTCCTCGACGCCATGTCGATCGTGCGCCGCGAGATCCCGGAGGCCCGGCTCAAGGTCGCCGGCCGCGGCCCCCTCGAGCCGCTCGTGCGCGAGGCGGCGGCACGCCCCGGCTCCGGCGTCGAGCTCGTCGGGTCGCTCGACACGGCCGGCGTCGCCGACCTCATGCGCTCGGCCGCGGTCTTCGCCACCGCACCCCGCCCGACGTGGAAGTGGACCGAGCAGCTGGGCCTGGCCTACCTCGAGGCCCAGGCCTGCGGGCTGCCCGTCGTGACGACCCGGTGCGGGACCAACGACGAGGCGGTGCAGGCGCCCAACGCGCTCGTCGACGACGACGTCGAGGCCCTTGCCGATGCGCTCGCGGGATTCCTGCGTGACCCCGCCCACCGGGCCGAGGTCGGCGCGGCCAACCGGGAGCACGTCCTGACCCACCACGACCTGGCGACCCAGTGCGTCGCGATGGGCGAGGCCTTCGCCGAGATCGAGGCGCTGCACTCACGGTGAGCGATCGACGAGGGCTCGCGCGCCCCGGCGTCGTCGGGGCGCTCACCGGTGCCCTCGCGGGGCTGGTCGTCTCGGGCCGGCCTCGCGCCCGGCTACACGCTCCACTACGACCTCGTCTTCGTCCCCGACCTGCCGCTGTCGCCGCGCACCCTCGGCACCGACGGCAGCGTGCCGCGGGCGGTGCCCAACGACCTCGTCGTCGCCCTGCTCGGCCTCGTGCTCCCGGGGTGGCTCGTGCAGAAGGTGCTGCTCCTGCTCGCCTTCGTCGTCGGCGGGGCCGGCGCCGGACGGCTGGCGCGCACCGTCCCGGGCCGTCGCGGCGGCACGTGCTGTGGTCGTGGAACCCCTGGCTCGGCGAGCGCCTGGGCATCGGTCACTGGGGGTACGTCCTCGGCGCCGCGCTCCTGCCGTGGGTGCTTGCCGCCGCGAGCCGGCGGCGCGGCGACCTCCGCAGCCAGGCCGGTCTCGTCCTCGCCCTCACCCTCGCCTCGCTCGGTGGCTCGACCCCCGGCGTGCTGGCCACCCTGCTCGCCGTCACCGTCGTCGCGGTCGGGGGTGGCCCCCTTCGCCTCGTCGTGCGCGACCTCGCCGTCGTCGTCGTGACGGCGCTGCTCGCCAATGCCGCGTGGTGGTGGCCCTTCCTGCGGGCTTCGTCGCGGGCCGCCGACCCCGGTGGGGCGAGCGCCTTCGCGGCCGGCGCCGACACCCCCTTCGGTGTCCTCGGCTCGCTCCTCCTCGGCGGTGGGCTGTGGAACGACCGCACGTGGTTCGTCGAGCGCACGACCTGGCCGGTCGCCTTCGTGGCGCTGCTCGCCGTCGTCCTCGTGCTCGTCGTCGCGGGGCGCAGCCCGGGCTGGTGGCGTGACCCACGTACCCGGGGTGCGAGCATCGCCGGGCTCGTCGGTCTCGCGGTCGCGGCGCTGGCGGCGCTGCCCGGCGGCCGCACGCTCCTCGAGTGGGTCGTCACCACCGTTCCCGGCGGGGGACTGCTGCGTGACGGGCAGAAGTTCGCGGTGCTGTGGGTGCTGCTGCTCACCCTCGCGTCCGCCGTCGTCGTCGACCGACTCCGGGAGCGTGGCCTGCCCGGTGTCGTCACCGTGGTGGCCGTGCTGTGGCCGGTCGCCACCCTGCCCTCGCTCGCGTGGGGGCACTCCGGTGCCTGGGGCAGCGTCGACTACCCCGACGACGTGCTCACGGTGAGCCGGGAGCTGAGCGAGAGCGGCGACCCCGTGGCCGTCTTCCCGTGGTCGACCTATCGCCGGTATGCCTGGGACGACGACCGCGTCGTGCTCGACCCGTGGAACCGGCTCCTGCCGCAGGAGGTCGTCGCGGACGACCGGCTGCCGCTGCGGGATCGGGTCGTCGCGGGGGAGGACCCTGCGGCGAGTGCCGTGACCTCCGCCCTGGCCGAAGGGAGGGATGTCACCGACGTCCTGCGCCGCCACGGCGTGCGGTGGGTCGTCGTCGCCACCGACCAGCCGGTACCGGAGGGCAGCCTCCCCGACCTCGCGGGCACCCCGTCGCGCACCGTCGGCGACCTCGAGGTCCACGACCTCGGGCCGGTGACGACCTCGCGGGCGCCGGCCGACCCCGCCCGGTGGCTCGGCCTGGCCGGCACCGCGGCCGCCGTCATCGGTTCGCTGGCGCTCGTCCTGGTCGCTCGCCGACATGAGACCCGCGCGACACCGTGACGACTCGCCTCAAGTGACCGCCCGGTATAGAGTGGCCTGCGAACCACACACCGCCAACGGAGGACTTCGAAGTGAACACCGGCTCCAAGAAGGTCGCCTACAACGTCGGCGGCACCGTGCTCGGCGCACTCCTCGCGGCCCTGGCCATCTTCGGCATCGTCCAGGTGCAGAACGGTCAGTCGATGCCGCAGGAGAACCAGCAGGTCATCAACTACAACAGCTGAGGCACCCCGCCCCACGACAAGGGGGCGTCCGCGTCGTCGAGCGGACGCCCCTCGTCGTCGCC
>NZ_JBNFOF010000237.1:0-4338 GCF_057364645.1 Janibacter sp. CFPM2_SD2 | reverse complement strand
CCGGCGACCGGCATCGGCCCAGCCTGGTCTTCGTGCGCACCCAGGACGTCGAGCGCTCGTGGAGCCCGCCGGCGCAACCAGGGCCCGGTCACCGCGTCGATCCCCCGCGAGCGCCGCTCGGTCATCCTCGAGACCGCCACCCGGCTGGTCTTCCACGTGATGATCGCGCTCTCGCTCTACCTCCTCTTCTCCGGGCACAACCAGCCCGGCGGTGGCTTCGCCGGTGGCCTCGTCCTCGGTCTGGCGCTGCTCGTGCGCTACCTCGCCGGCGGTCGCGCCGAGCTCGACCGCGCCGCCCCGGTGAGCGCCGGTCTCGTCCTCGGGGCCGGTCTGGCCGTCGCGGCGATCTCCGCGCTCGCGCCGCTCGCCTTCGGCGGCACCGTCCTGCAGTCGGCGGTCGTCGAGTTCGACGTCCCCGTCTGGGGCCACGTCAAGCTCGTCACCGCGATGTTCTTCGACATCGGCGTCTACCTCATCGTCATCGGGCTCGCGCTCGACGTCGTCCGCTCGCTCGGTGCAGGTGTCGACAAGCAGGCCGAAGAGGACGGGGCCATCGCATGAACGCCGTCGCCCCCAACCTCAGCCTCGTCGTCGTCGCCGGCTTCCTCATCGCGACCGGCGTCTACCTGCTCCTCGAGCGAGCGCTCACCCGCCTGCTCCTCGGCATCGTCCTCGCGTCCAACGGCGTCGCCACGCTCTACCTCGTCGTCTCCGGACCGGCGAAGGGAGCCCCCTTCGTCGGTGCACGACCGGCCGACGAGATGAGCGACGCGCTCCCCCAGGCGATGGTGCTCACCGCGATCGTCATCGCCCTGGCCTCGGTCGGCTTCGTCCTCTCCCTCGCCTACCGCCAGTGGCGGATCACCGGCAGCGACGACGTCCCCGACGACGCCGAGGACGAGCTGATCAAGCGCCTCGCCGAACGCGACGAGGTCTCCAGCACCTACGACGACGACACCCAGTCCACGACCGAGGCCGAAGAGGAGGACGCGACCGCATGACCGTGGCCAACCTCCTGCCCATGCCGGTGCTGCTGCCGCTGCTCGGCGCCGCCCTCACCCTCGTCGCGCGCCGCCACCCCCGCGCGCAGGTCGCCATCAGCATCGCCGTGCTCGCCGCCAGCCTCGCCGTCGCCGCCACCCTCATGTGGTCCACCCACCACGACGGACCCATCGCGCTGTGGCTCGGGGCGTGGTCCGAGCCCTTGGGCATCGCGCTCGTCGCCGATCGGCTCTCGGCCCTGATGCTGCTCATCAGCTCCTTCGTCATCCTCGTCGTGCTCGTCTTCGCCATCGGGCAGGGCGTCGCCGACGGCGACGAGGACTCGCCGCTCGCGATCTACTTCCCGACCTATCTCGTGCTCTCGGCCGGCGTGTCCAATGCCTTCCTCGCCGGCGACCTGTTCAACCTCTTCGTCAGCTTCGAGATGCTGCTCTTCGCGAGCTTCGTCCTGCTGACCCTCGGCGGCAGCGGCACCCGGATCCGGGCGGGGACGACCTACGTCATCGTCTCGATGGTCTCTTCCTTCCTCTTCCTGTCGGCGATCGCCGGCGTCTACGCCGCGACCGGCACGGTCAACCTGGCGCAGCTCTCCCTTCGACTGCCCGAGATCGACCCGACGGTCTCGCTGGCGCTGCAGCTGATGCTCCTCACCGTCTTCGGCATCAAGGCAGCCGTCTTCCCGATGTCGGCCTGGCTGCCCGACTCCTACCCGTCGGCGCCGGTGCCGGTCTCGGCCGTTTTCGCCGGACTGCTCACCAAGGTCGGCGTCTACGCGATCGTGCGCACCCAGTTCCTGCTCTTCCCCGAGTCACCGCTGCACCACCTGATCATGGGGGCCGGCCTGCTGACGATGATCATCGGCATCCTCGGGGCAGTCGCCCAGCCGGGGATCAAGCGGATGCTCTCCTTCACCCTCGTCAGCCACATCGGCTACATGCTCTTCGGCATCGGGCTGGCGAGCGAGTCCGGGGTGTCGGCGGCGATCTTCTACATCGCCCACCACATCACCGTGCAGACCGCGCTCTTCCTCATCTCCGGCCTCATCGAGCGGGTGGGCGGCTCGACGGTCATCGACCGCCTCGGCGGGCTCGCCGCGAGCACCCCGGTGCTCGCCGCCCTCTTCTTCGTCCCGGCGATGAACCTCGCCGGCATCCCGCCCTTCTCCGGCTTCGTCGGCAAGGTCGGCCTGCTGCAGGCCGGCACCCAGGACGGCAGCATCATCGCCTGGACGCTCGTCGTCGGCTCGGTCGTCACCTCGCTGCTCACCCTCTACGCCGTGGCCAAGACGTGGAGCGCCGCCTTCTGGCGGCGCGCGCGGTCGAGGGCCAGGACCAGACCTTCGAGATGCCGACGCTCACCCCGAGCTTCGGGCGGCTGAGCGACGCCATCGGCGCCGCCGCGCGGCCCAGCGCCCCCTCCGACCCCGATCGCCCCGCCGCCCGGCGGTGACCCCAGGTCGAGCGGCCGATGCCGCCGCTCATGCTGGGCGCGGCCGCCGCGGTCGTCGCCTTCAGCCTGGGCCTCTCGCTCTTCGCCGGCCCGCTCTTCACCTACACCGACGCGGCGGCCCGGCAGATGCTCTCCAGCGATGCCTACGTCCGCGCCGTCCTGCCCGAGGAGGCGCCGTGAGCGACACCGCCATCGACACGACCCCGGCGACCCGTCGGCGCGGCGGCTTCCAGCCCCGGGCGATCATCGGCCTGGCCGTCGTGTGGGTCCTGCTCTGGGACCGCATCACCCTGGGCAACATCATCAACGGCCTGATCATCGGCGCGGTCGTCACGCAGATCTTCCCGCTGCCCTCGATCCAGTACTTCGGCCGGATCCACCCGTGGCGCCTCCTGCTGCTCATCGGGCGCTTCCTCGTCGACCTCGTGAGCGCCGCGGTCCAGATCGCCGGCGCCACCCTGAGCCGCCGCCCCAGCCAGGGTGGCTCGATCGTCGAGGTCCGGATGCGCACGCACTCGGAGTTCTACATGACGATCGTCTCCGCGCTCGTCTCCCTCGTGCCCGGGTCGATCGTCGTCGAGGCCCGACGCGGCGCCAACGTCCTCTACGTCCACGGCTTCCACGTCACCACGCCGGAGGGCATGGAGGAGCTGCGACGAGACGTCCTGGCCGTCGAGACCCGGGTCGTGCGGGCCATCGGCACCCCCGAGGAGATCTCGATCTGCACGCAGGAGGTCGCATGAGCATCATCCTGTCGATCGGACTCGGGCTACTCTTCGCCGCCGCCGGCCTGGTCCTCGTGCGCATCGCGCGAGGTCCGACCAACCTCGACCGCGCCCTGAGCCTCGACGTGGTCATCGTCATCGTCATCGGCATCATGGCGACGCAGATCGTGCGCAGCGGTGACGCCGGGACGCTGCCGATCCTCGTCGTCTTCAGCCTCACCGGATTCGTCGGGTCGGTCTCGGTCGCCCGCTTCATGGCCCGCAAGGACGATGCCTCGTGAGCTGGGCACAGATCCTCGACCTCGCCGGGGCGATCAGCCTGCTCCTCGGTGCCACCCTGGCCCTCGTCGGCGCGATCGGCTTGGTGCGCCTGCCCGACCTCTTCGCCCGCATGCACGCCGCCACCAAGCCACAGACCCTGGGTCTGCTGCTCATCCTGCTCGGCCTGGCGCTCACGGTGCGCACCTGGGCCTCGGTCGCCACGCTGCTCATCGTCCTCGGCGCCCAGGCCCTCACCGCGCCCGTCACCGCGCACATGCTCGGCCGCGCCGGCTATCGCACCGGCGTCACCGAGGACGACCTGCTCCACCACGACGAGCTCGGCGCCGCCTACCGCCGGATGAAGGCGCGGGAGGCGGAGCAGCAGCCCGAGACGGAGGCCTAGAGCACGACGAAGGGGGCCGGGCCAGCATGTCGCTGGCCCAGCCCCCTTCGTGTGGCGCGGTGGTCCGCTCAGACGCGGCCGTAGCCGGAGACGCCGTCGAAGATCGGACGGATCGAGACCGTCGAGCCGGTGCGCGGCGAGTCGATCATCATGCCGTCGCCGACGTAGATGCCGACGTGCCACGACGGGGAGCCGAAGAAGACCAGGTCGCCGGGCTGCGGGCTGGACACCGGGGTGGCGGCGGCCTGCTGGGCGGTGGTCACGCGCGGGATGGACTTGCCGGCCTTGGCGAAGACGTACTGCGTGAAGCCGGAGCAGTCGAAGCCCGCGGGGGTCGAGCCGCCGTAGACGTAGGGGGTGCCGATGTACTGCTTGGCGATCGCGATGACGCCACCGGAGGTCGGGGCCGGCGCGGAGGGAGCCTGCGTCGGCTCGGGGGTGCTGGCCGGGGCCGGCGTGGTCGCGGGGGCCTCGGACGCTCCTGCGAGCGGCTGGCGC
>NZ_JBNFOF010000236.1:0-4392 GCF_057364645.1 Janibacter sp. CFPM2_SD2 | reverse complement strand
TCGGCGGCCCGAGCTCCGTGGGTCGTGCCGCTCGGCGCCGACGGGCCGGCCGACTCGCCGCCACGCCCACGACCAGCACGACGCCTGGCGCGCGGGCGACCTGCACACCCTGACCGACGACGAGGAGACGACATGACCGACCTGACCTTCCGCCCCCTTCGCCCGGAGGAGGACGCGGCCCTGATCCACTCGTGGGTGACGCAGCCACGGGGCCGCTTCTGGGGGATGGGAGACAAGAGCGTCGAGGAGGTGCGCGACATCTACGCCTTCGTCGACTCCCTCGAGGCCCACTGGGCGTGGATCGGCGAGAGCGAAGGGCGGCCGGTGGCGCTGGTGCAGACCTATGAGCCCGAGCACGACCCGGTCGCCGAGGCCTACGCCGTGCAGCCGGGGGACGTGGGTGCGCACGTCTTCGTCGCCCCGGGCGAGGACGCGGCGACGGTCGGCGTGGGGATCTACCGGTGGCTCTTCGCCGACCCCGCGGTGCAGCGACTCGTCGGCGAGCCGGACGCCTCCAACCGCGCGGTCCTCCTCCGCGCGCAGCAGATCGGCTTCGAGCTCGGCGAGCGGGTGCGCGTCGGCGACAAGGACGCTCGCATGGTCTACCTGACCCGTGAGCGCTTCGAGTCGCTCGTAGGGGTCTGATCCGACCTTCCGGTCATGGACAGCGCCCCCGGCCCCCGGCAGACTCGCCGCATGGGGACACGCACACCCGCGATCATCGCGGTCATCATCACCATGGCCTTCGGCCTCGGCTTCGCCTTCTTCGACGAGGTGCCGCGCTGGTACCCGGTCGGCGGCGGCGTGCTCGTCGCGGCCGCCTGGGTAGCCGTGGGCATGATCAACAACCGCAGCCCGAGGAGGGACCCATGAGCCAGCCGAGCTACTTCGCCCCGCCGCACACCGACGTCACCTATCTGTCGAGCCCGCACGTGCCGACCGTCGTCCGACTGGCCAAGGACGTCGCGCCCGACGGGATGCCGGCGATCTTCGACGAGACCTTCAGCGCCCTCGTGCCGGCCCTGGCCGAGCAAGGCATCGAGATCGCCGGCCCGGCCTTCTCGCTGCACCACCGCATGCCGGGCGCGACGATGACCTTCGAGGTCGGCATGCCCGTGGCCGCGCCGCTCGACGGGGAGCTCGAGGCGGGCGGCATCACCTTCGTCCCGTCACAGCTGCCGGCGGCCGAGGTCGCGACGATCTCGCACCTCGGCGGCTACGACGGGCTCGGCGGGGCGTGGGGCGATCTCATGCAGCGGGTCGCCGCCGACGGTCGTCAGCCGGGGCTGCCCTTCTGGGAGGTCTACGTCACCGAGCCCTCGCCCGACATGGACCCGAGCACGCTGCGCACCGACTTGGTGGTGCCCTACGGGGCCTGAGCCTGGGGGGCTTCGAGGCTCCTGCGTCGCACCTCAGCCAGCGCCGCCGAGCACCTCGCGCAGCGACGTCGCCGGGTGCCCGGTGAGCGCCTCGACGTCACCCGTCACCTCCGCGTGCTCGCCCGCCGCGACCGCGGTGTAGGTCGAGATCCAGCCGGCGACCTCCCAGTCCGGGGCGCCGTAGGCGGCCCGTGAGACGCGGGCCTCGTCGAGGGTCTCGTCGAGATAGCTCACCTCGCGCCCGCTCGCCTCGCCGACGATCGTCGCGATCTCGCTGAAGGACAGGGCTGCTGGCCCCGTCAGCGTGTAGGTGCGGCCCGCGTGCGATGTCGGGTCGAGGAGCACTGCCGCGGCCGCATCGGCGATGTCGTCCTGGGCCACGACGGCCACCCGGCCGTCCCCGCCCGGGCCGCGGATCACGCCGTCGTCACCGACGAGCCCCGGCATGAAGTCGGCGTAGAAGCCGTCCCGCAGGAAGGTCCACGCCATCCCCGACGCCCGGATCGCCTCCTCGGTCACCGCGTGGTCGCGGGCGAAGGTGAAGGTCGACTCCCGGCTCGCCCCCTGGAAGGACAGGTAGACCAGGTGCCGCACCCCGGCAGCCGCGGCCGCCTCGACGAAGGTCACGTGCTGCTGCACCCGGTCGGCCGCCTCCGAGGCGGAGACCATGAAGGCCGTCTCGACCCCCTCGAGGCCGCGCGGACCGCATCACCATCGGCGAAGGGGGCCACGACCGGCGTCGCCCCCGGTAAGTCCGGTGCCCGGTCGGGGTCGCGGACGAGGAGGCGAAGGGGGACCCCCTTCGTCGCGAGGCGGTCGGCCACGCGGCCACCGATGCGACCGGTCGCCCCGGTGAGGGCGGTTTCGAGGCTCCTTCGTCGCACCTCAACCACCGGGCTAGCGCCGATCGGACAGGACGTAGGACGCGGCGGCCGAGGCGGCGGCGACGCCGAGGACGGCCGGCCAGGCGCCGACCTTCTTCGCCAGCGGGTGGGAGGCGCCGAAGCCGCCGAGATAGATCGCCGACAACGCGGCGGTCGTGGCCGGGTCGGTCTTCGCCAGCCAGCTGCGGCCGGCGAAGAGGCCCGCGGCGCCGAGGACGACGCCGCCGAGCGGACGGATGCCGCTCTCGCGGGCGGTGAGGTAGCCACCGATCAGCCCGAGGGCGGCGACGGGCGCGGTCTGGACGCTCTCTGCGCTGCGAAGTGCCATGCGGACAGGCTACGACCGCCCTCGCCGGGGGTGGGATGCTGACCCCCGAACGCACCCACCGACCACGGAGCAGCTGATGAGCACCGAGAAGATCGTCGTCGTCGACGGCGCCCGTACCCCGACCGGAAGCTTCGGCGGGATGTTCAAGGACACCCCGGGCTTCGAGCTCGGCGCCGAGGCCAGTCGGGTGGCGCTGCAGCGTGCCGGCGTCGCCGGTGAGGACATCTCCGAGGTCGTCATGGGCTGCATCGGCCAGGTCGGCCCCGACGCCTACAACGCGCGTCGCGTCGCCGTGACCGCCGGCCTGCCGAGCAATGTCCCGGCCTACACGGTCAACCGCCTGTGCGGCTCGGGCCTGCAGGCGATCTGGTCCGCCGCGATGGAGATGCGGTGGAACGACCTCGACTTCACCCTCGCCGGCGGCGACGAGTCGATGACTCGGATGCCCTTCTACGACTTCGGTGCCCGCAGCGGCTACAAACTCGGCAACCGCCAGCTGCAGGACGGCACCGTCCTCATGCTCACCGACCCCTTCCACGACATCCACATGGGTGTCACGGCGGAAAATGTCGCGAAGAAGTACGGCGTCTCCCGCGAGGAGCAGGACGAGTTCGCCCTCGAGTCGCAGCGCCGCGCAGCCACCCCCGAGGCGCAGGCCGCCTTCGCCGAGGAGATCACCCCCTTCGAGGTCGGTGGCCGCAAGCCCTTCACCGCCGACAAGGACGAGCACCCCAAGCCCGACACCACCCTCGAGACGCTCGCCAAGCTGCGCCCGGCCTTCGCCAAGGACGGCACGGTCACGGCAGGCAATGCCTCGGGCATCAACGACGGCGCCGCCTCGGTCGTCCTCGGCCGCGAGTCCGCCGTCGCCGAGCGCGGCCTCACCGGTCTCGTCAGCCTCGAGGCCGTCGCCACCGCCGCGATGGAGCCGGAGCTCATGGGCTACGCGCCGACCCACGCGCTGCGGGCGCTCTTCGAGAAGACGGGGACCTCCCCTTCGGACATCGGCTCCATCGAGCTCAACGAGGCCTTCGCCTCGCAGGCCGTCGCCGTCATCCGCGACACCGAGCTCGACCCGCGCGGGTCAACCCCTATGGCGGCGCCATCGCCCTGGGTCACCCGGTCGGCGCGACCGGCGCGATCCTCACCCTGCGCCTGGCCAAGGACATGGTCCGCCGCGACCTCGAGCTCGGCATCGTCACGATGTGCATCGGGGGCGGCCAGGCGCTCGCCGCGATGTTCCGGCGGATCTGATGGCGGTCGTCGAGTACACCGTCGCCGACGGTGTCGCCCACATCGAGCTCAACCGGCCGGAGTCGGCCAATGCCCTCGACCTGGCGCTGGGTGTGGCCCTGCGCGAGGCCGCCGAGCGTGCTGCCGAGGACGAAGGGGTGCGCGCCGTCGTCCTCAGCGGTTCCGGCAAGCGCTTCTGCGGGGGCGGCGACATCGCCTCCTTCGCCGACTCGCAGGACACCGCGGGTGACCTCTACGAGCTCGCCGTCGCCGGGGACGCGGCCGTGGCCGCGCTCGAGGCGCTCGCCAAGCCGGTGGCCGTCGCCGTCCACGGGGCCGTCGCCGGCGCCGGGCTGGGCATCATGCTCGCCGGAGACGTCGTCATCGCGGCCGAGGGCACGAAGTTCGTCGTCGCCTACCCGAAGATCGGGCTCAACCCCGACTGCGGCACCTCGACCCTGCTGCCCCTGGCGATGGGCCGGCAGCGGGCGCTCGCCTTCGCGCTGCGCGACCAGCCGCTGTCGGCCGGACGAGGCCCGGGACCAGGGCCTGGTCGGCCGAGGTCGCC
>NZ_JBNFOF010000235.1:0-4421 GCF_057364645.1 Janibacter sp. CFPM2_SD2 | reverse complement strand
CGTGGCGGCGGTGACGACGGCGCGGGCGTCGAGGGCGCGCTCCTGCCCCTCGGCGCGGCCGACCTTGCCGAGGAATCCCTTGCGCGAGGTGCCGAGCAGCACCGGGTAGCCGAGGTCGACGACCTGCTCGAGGCCGGCGAGGAGCTGCCAGTTGTGCTCCGCGGTCTTGGCGAAGCCGATGCCCGGGTCGAGGACGAGCTGCTCCCGGTCGGCGCCCGCGGCGAGCAGGGCGTCGACGCGCTCGGTCAGCTCGGAGCACACCTCGCCGACGACGTCGTCGTAGTGGGCCCGGGTCTGCATGTCGTGGGCGTGGCCGCGCCAGTGCATGACGACGAAGGGAGCACCGCTGCGGGCCACGAGGTCGGGCATCTGCGGGTCGGCCAGTCCGCCGCTCACGTCGTTGATGATCGCGCCACCGGCCGCCAGGGCCGCCTCGGCGACCTCGGCGCGCATCGTGTCGACGGAGACGACGACGCCCTCGGCCGCGAGGGCCTCGACGACGGGCACGACGCGGCGCAGCTCCTCGTCGGTGGAGGGGCGGGTGGCGCCGGGCCGGGTGGACTCACCGCCGACGTCGACGACCAGCGCGCCGTCGGCGACGAGCTGCCGGCCGTGTGCGACGGCCGCGTCGCTCTCGATCCAGCGGCCGCCGTCGCTGAAGGAGTCGGGCGTGACGTTGACGACCCCCATGACGGCCGGCCGGCGGTCGGCGGTCGCCGCGAGCTGCGCGAGGACCGGGTGGGTCACCGGGCGGCCCCGGTGAGCAGGGCCATCGCCTCGGCCCGGGTCGTCGAGTCGCGCAGCTGGCCACGCACGGCGGAGGTGATCGTGCGGGCGCCGGGCTTGCGCACCCCGCGCATCGACATGCACAGGTGCTCGGCCTCGACGACGACGATGACGCCGCCGACGTCGAGGTGCTCGACGAGGGCGTCGGCGATCTGCGAGGTGAGCCGCTCCTGCACCTGGGGACGCTTGGCGAAGAGGTCGACGAGACGCGCGATCTTCGACAGGCCGGTCACCTTGCCGCTGCCACCGGGCAGGTAGCCGACGTGGGCCACGCCGTGGAAGGGCACGAGGTGGTGCTCGCACGTCGAGTACAGCGGGATGTCGCGCACGAGGACGAGCTCGTCGTGGTCGATGTCGAAGGTCGTGGCGAGCAGCTCGGCGGGGTCGGCCCGCAGCCCCGAGAAGGTCTCCGCGTAGGCCCGCGCCACCCGGGCGGGGGTGTCGACGAGCCCGTCACGATCGGGGTCCTCCCCCACGGCGACGAGGATCTCGCGGACGGCTGCCTCGATGCGCGGCAGGTCGACGTCGGTCATGGCTCAGGCGTGCCCGTCGCCGTCGACCTGCTCGCCCGGGGGCACCTCGCGCACCTCGGTCGTCGGGTGCTCCTGCGGGTAGAGGCTCGCACCCTCCTCGGCGGCCCGGTCGATCGCCTCGGTGACCGTGCTGTCGCCGGCAGGCGTCTGCTCGGCCTCGCGCGCCGCGACGGCCTCCCGCTCGGCCGGGGTGAGCACCGGGGGGATCGTCGAGATCGTGCGGTGCTCGCTGCTCAACCAGGTCGGGCGCTTGGGGCGCTTGACGACATCGGCGAAGATCTCGGCGAGCTCCTTGGCGTTGAGCGTCTCGTGCTCGAGCAGGTCGAGGACGAGCCGGTCGAGGATGTCGCGGTTGTCGTTGAGCGCGTGCCAGGCCTCGTCGTGGGCGTCCTCGATGAAGCGGCGCACCTCCTCGTCGACGATGCCGGCGATGGTCTCGGAGTAGTCGCGCTGGTGGCCCATGTCGCGGCCGAGGAAGACCTCACCCTGCGACTGGCCGAGCTTGACCGCGCCGATGCGCTCGCTCATGCCGAACTCGGTGACCATCTTGCGGGCCATCGACGTGGCCTTCTCGATGTCGTTGGACGCGCCGGTCGACGGGTCGTGGAAGATGATCTCCTCCGCGACGCGGCCACCGAGGGCATACGCCAGCTGGTCGAGGATCTCGTTGCGCGTCGTCGAGTACTTGTCGTCGACGGGCAGCACCATCGTGTAGCCGAGGGCCCGACCGCGCGGCAGGATCGTGATCTTGGTGACCGGGTCGGTGTGGTTCATCGCCGCGGCGACGAGCGCGTGACCGCCCTCGTGGTAGGCGGTGATCTTGCGCTCCTGGGCGCTCATGATCCGGGTGCGCTTCTGCGGGCCGGCGATGACGCGGTCGATCGCCTCGTCGAGGGTCGCGTCGTCGATGAACTGCTTGTCCGAGCGGGCCGTGAGCAGCGCCGCCTCGTTGAGCACGTTGGCCAGGTCGGCACCGGTCATGCCCGGGGTGCGGCGGGCGACGGCCAGCAGGTCGACGCCCGGGGCCATCGGCTTGCCCGCGGCGTGCACTTCGAGGATGCGGTGCCGGCCGAGCATGTCGGGGTTCTCGACGGCGATCTGCCGGTCGAAGCGGCCCGGGCGCAGCAGCGCCGGGTCGAGGATGTCGGGGCGGTTGGTCGCCGCGATGAGGATGACATTGGTCTTGACGTCGAAGCCGTCCATCTCGACGAGCAGCTGGTTGAGCGTCTGCTCCCGCTCGTCGTGGCCACCGCCGAGGCCGGCGCCGCGGTGGCGACCGACGGCGTCGATCTCGTCGACGAAGATGATCGCCGGCTGGTTGGCCTTGGCCTGCTCGAAGAGGTCGCGCACACGGCTGGCACCGACACCGACGAACATCTCGACGAAGTCCGAGCCGGAGATCGAGTAGAAGGGCACGCCCGCCTCGCCGGCGACGGCGCGCGCGAGCAGCGTCTTACCGGTACCCGGCTGGCCGTAGAGCAGCACGCCCTTCGGGATCTTGGCGCCCACGGCGAGGAACTTGCCGGAGTCGCGGAGGAACTCGACGATCTCGTGCAGCTCCTCGACGGCCTCGTCGGCGCCGGCCACGTCGGCGAAGGTCACCTTGGGGGTGTCCTTGCTCGCGAGCTTGGCCTTGGACTTGCCGAACTGCATGACCTTGGAGCCGCCGCCCTGGGCCTGGCTGATGATGAACCAGAAGAGACCGACGAGCAGCAGCAGGGGCAGCAGCGACAGGAGCAGGCTGGACCAGACGCTCGGCTGCTCGACGGTGTCGTTCTGCACGCCGTCGACGTTGTCGTCGACGACCTTGAGCATGTGGGCCGCGCGGGCGTCGATGAACTCGGTCTCGACCTTGTCGGCGTCCTTGACCGCCTCGCCGTCCGAATAGGTCTCGCCCTTCTTGAGGTCGAGCTGCAGGAGGTTGTCGGTCGTGAAGTGGGCCTTGTCCACCTTGCCGTCGGTGACCAGCTTTTCCGCCGCGGAGGTGTCCACGCGCGCGTAGTCGCCGCCACCGCGGGTGGTGAACATCAGGACGAAGACTGCGATGAGCAGCAGCGCCCAGAAGGCGGGGGCACGGAAGATCTTCTTGGCGTTCATACGGGTACGGGGGCTTCCCGGACTTCCTGGCTCGACGACGTGGCGGCCACCGGCAGGGCCGGGGCGATCAGGACGAAACTACCTGAACACCGCCATTCGGCGGCCATCTGGTCAACGACCACTCGGAGCGCGGTGTTCCCGCACGACCGCCCCGTGGCCCACCCCCGTTCCACCCCCGCTCCCGCAGGAGCGAGGAACGAGCGTGTCGAAGGGCCTCAGGAGTAGACGTGCGGCGCGAGCGTCGCGACGTCGCGCAGGTTGCGATAGCCCTCGGCGAAGTCGAGGCCGTAGCCGACGACGAACTCGTTGGGGATGTCGAAGCCGACCCAGCGGGTGTCGATCTCGACCTTCGCCGCGTCGGGCTTGCGCAGCAGGGTGAGGATCTCGACCGAGGCCGGCGAGCGCGACTCGAGGTTGGCGCGGATCCACGACAGCGTCAGGCCGGAGTCGATGATGTCCTCGACGATGAGCACGTGCTTGTCGGTGATGTCGGCGTCGAGGTCCTTGAGGATGCGCACGACACCGGAGGACTTGGTGCCGGAGCCGTAGGAGCTCACCGCCATCCAGTCCATCGGGGCGGAGCCGGGCAGGTGGCGCATGAAGTCGGCCATGACCATGACCGCGCCCTTGAGCACGCCGACGAGGAGCACGTCCTTGCCCTCGTAGTGCTCCCACACCTCGGCGGCGAGCTCGCCGAGTCGGGTCTGGATCTGCTCTTCGGTGAGGAGCACCTCGACGAGGTCGTCCTGGATGTCCTGGGAGTCCACAGCTCTCCTTGCTCGGGTCGGGCGGATCTCATTGTCCACCAGGCGCACGTGCGATGTGCACCCGGTCGCGGTCACGGCGCACCCGCAGGTCGCCCGGCAGGTGGAGCGGACCCTGCCCGTGCCAGTCGGTGACGAGCCGATCGCAGGCGGCGACGTGACCGGCGGTGAGGTCCCCGGCGGGGGCGCCGGCCCGCAGCAGCAGGCGACGCCACACCCGCGAGCGAAGGGCGGGGGCCAG
>NZ_JBNFOF010000234.1:0-4450 GCF_057364645.1 Janibacter sp. CFPM2_SD2 | reverse complement strand
CGGCGACGAGGAGCACCTCGTCGGGCCGGCACTCCCCGTGCCGCACCCGGTCGAGGACGGCCGCGACGGCGACCGTCGTCTTGCCCGTGCCGGGACCGCCGAGGACCCGCACGAGGTCGGCGCGGGACTCGACCGCCCGCGCCTGGTCCTCGTCGAGACGAAGGGGGGCGTCCTCCCCCTTCGTCGTCGGCCGCCGCAGGTGCACGCTCGTCAGGTCCTCAGCCACGACGCCATCCCATCACCTCGGCCCGACAGCCTCCCCCGCGCGCAGGTTGTCACTACCGCGCAGTAGGATCCTGTGACTCACCACACGGTGAGCCACCCATCCCGGAGGAACCATGAGCTCCCACGCGACCGGTACCCGCGTCCAGCGGATGCCCCGTGCCCAGCGGCGGGCGCAGCTGCTCGGCGCCGCCCTGACCGTCTTCGTCTCGAAGGGCTACCACGCCGCCGCGATGGAGGACATCGCCGACGAGGCGGGCGTCTCCAAGCCCGTTCTCTACCAGCACTTCCCGGGCAAGCTCGACCTCTACCTCGCCCTCCTCGACGACCAGTGCGACCACCTCGAGTCACTCGTGCTCGAGGCGCTCAACTCGAGCGACGACCACGAGGAGCGGGTCTACGCGACCGTCCGCGCCTACTTCGACTTCGTCGCCGACGAGGGCGGCGCCTTCCGCCTGATCTACGAGTCGGACCTGACCAACGAGCCGCAGGTGCGCCACCGCATCGACGCCCTCGAGGCACAGCTCGGCGAGGCGATGGCCCAGCGGATCACCGAGGACACGCCGCTGCCCAAGGAACTCGCCGAGATGCTCGGCCTGGCGATGTCCGGCGCCGCGCAGGTCATGGCGCGCACCTGGCTCGCACACGGCGCCCACTTCACCAAGGACGTCGCGGCGCAGGCCGCCGGCCACCTCGCCTGGCGCGGTCTCGGCTCCTTCCCCGTCAACCGCATGGGCACCACCGACGACCCCGGCACCGCCGCTGTCGGGAGTGAGTGACACGATGAGCCCGAGCTCACCCGTCGACAACGAAGGAGTGACCGTGGAGGTCAAGATCGGGATCCAGAACGTCGCCCGCGAGATCGTCATCGAGGCGACCGGCGCCGAGGCGGAGATCGAGGCCGCCGTGCGCACCGCACTCGACGGCGGAGCGCTCGTGCTCACCGACGACAAGGGCCGTCGCGTCATGGTCCCGGCCGGCGCCCTCGGCTACGTCGAGGTCGGCGAGCCCAGCCGCGGACGGGTCGGTTTCGGCGCCTGATCGCCGGGCCTGCGGGTCGCCGCACCCCAATCGTCACTTCCTGAGAGTCGCCCCACCCGCCTCAGGAGTCTATGTTGGTCACGGAAGCCCGCACGGGCTGCCTGAGCGCGTCCGCTCACCCCTGTCGGACGCAGAAGGAGTGATTCACTGTGTGGACCATCATCGTCACCGTCATCGTCGGCGCCATCATCGGCGCGCTCGCTCGTCTGGTCCTGCCGGGCAAGCAGAGCATCTCGACGCTCGTCACCGTCATCCTCGGTGTCCTGGGCGCGCTGATCGGCTCCTACCTGATCAACGGCACGAAGACGGACTTCAGCTTCCTCGCCGTCATCGTCGGTGTCGTCGTCGCCGCCGTCCTGATCGTCCTCTACGGGATGATCGCCGGCCGCAAGCAGGTCTGACGCACCACAGCGAAGGGGGGTCCCGCCGAGTCGGCGGGACCCCCCTTCGTCATGTCGTTGGGCTGCGGCCCTCAGGCGGACATGCCGAGGCGGGCCATCCGCTGCTGGTGCCGGTCGGTGAGCCGCTGCATGAGCTCACCGACCTCCGCGAGGGTGGCGCCGGGGCGGTCGTGGCTCAGGCCGAGGACGAGCTCGCTGAGGGCCTCGCGCTGGGCGGCCACGACCTGCCCCTGCGTCAGGGCCTCACCCATGAGCCGTCGGCCCCACAGCGCGAGCGGACCGCCGCGACGCGGGTCCTGCTTGATGCCGCGACGCACCGCGTCGACGATCGTGTCGCGGTCGGCCTGCAGACCCCCGGTCTGCTCGATGACCGCCTGGGCGGAGGGGTCGACGTAGCGCGAGATCTCGACGAAGAAGTCACGGGCGATGCCGTCGCCGATGTAGGCCTTGACCATGCCCTCGAGCAGGTCACGCGGGCGGGTGCGCGCGTGGTAGGCCTCGAAGGCGTCCTCGAAGGGCGCCATCGCGGCGACCGGGTCGCCGCCGAGGGCGACGATGTGGTCGCACAGCTGCTCGTGGCTCTGGAACTCCCGGACCGCCATGCGCGCCAGCGCCCGCTTGAGGACGAGGTCGCGGGCCATCTCGGAGTCCGCCGCCATCCGCGTGAAGCCGGAGATCGCGCCGTAGGCGATGACCCCGAGGAGCTCGATCGTCCCCTCGCGCTCGCGGGTGCCGAGCTCGGGCGTGGACGAAGGGGGAACCTGCTCGCTCATGGGTCGCAGCCTAGTGGCGCACCGGCCTCGTTTCGGCCCCGGGAGGGGGTCGCGGGTAGCATGACGACGACCAGCGGTGCCCGGTCGGCATCCTTCTCCCCGGACGAGACGTCCGGCGCGGTCGCCCCTCGTGGCGGCGGACCGCTTGACTCACCTCCGATCGGCCCGTGCCATCCACGGCGCGCGATGCGTCGTCCACGCTGATCGAGAGATTCATGACTGAGCCCGACACGACCGTGCCCGCGTCCGACGCCGAGCGCGAGGCCGTCCAGGCCACCCCCGACATCGAGGGCACCGCGCCCGAGGCCGCGCAGCAGACCTTCGGCGACTTCGACGTCCACCCCGACATCGTCGCGGCCCTCGCCGACGCGGGGATCGTCCACCCCTTCCCCATCCAGGCGATGACCCTGCCCGTCGCCCTCGCCGGCCACGACATCATCGGCCAGGCCAAGACCGGCACCGGCAAGACCCTCGGCTTCGGCGTCCCGATGCTCAACCGCATCGACCTCGAGTCCGACGACATCCGCCCGCAGGCGCTCGCGGTCGCCCCGACCCGTGAGCTCGCCAGCCAGGTGGCGGCCGACCTCGAGCGCGCCGGCAAGCGCCTCGGGATCAAGGTGCTCACCGTCTACGGCGGCCGCGCCTACGAGCCGCAGATCGAGGCGCTCAAGAAGGGCGTCCACGTCGTCGTCGGCACCCCCGGCCGGCTCATCGACCTGGCCCAGCAGCGTCACCTCGACCTGTCGGCGACCAAGACCGTCGTCCTCGACGAGGCTGACGAGATGCTCGACCTCGGCTTCCTGCCCGACGTCGAGAAGATCATGGCGATGACCTCCCCGGCCCGCCACACGATGCTCTTCTCCGCGACGATGCCCGGCGCGATCGTCGCCCTGGCCCGCCGCTACATGACCCAGCCGACGCATATCCGCGCGATGAGCGAGGACGGCGAGGGAGACAGCCACACCGTCAAGGCGATCGAGCAGTTCGTCTACCGCGCCCACGCGATGGACAAGGTCGAGATGCTCGCGCGGATCCTGCAGGCCGACGGCCGGGGTCTGACGATCATCTTCTCGCGCACCAAGCGCACCGCGGCCAAGGTCGCCGACGAGCTCACCGACCGCGGCTTCGCGGCCGCGTCGATCCACGGCGACCTCGGCCAGGGCGCCCGCGAGCAGGCGCTGCGCGCCTTCCGCAACGGCAAGGTCGACGTGCTCGTCGCCACCGACGTCGCCGCCCGCGGCATCGACGTCACCGACGTCACCCACGTCATCAACTACCAGTGCCCCGACGACGAGAAGACCTACGTCCACCGCATCGGCCGCACCGGCCGCGCGGGCAACACGGGTGTCGCGGTCACCTTCGTCGACTGGGACGACGAGACGAAGTGGGCGATGATCAACCGCGCCCTCGACCTGGGCATCCCCGAGGCCGTCGAGACCTACTCCTCGAGCCCGCACCTCTACTCCGACCTCGACATCCCCGAGGGCACCAAGGGCCGCCTCCCCCGCGCCCAGCGCACCCGCGAGGGTCTCGACGCCGAGCGCATCGAGGACCTCGGCGAGACCGGCAAGTCCAGCGGTCGCCGCTCCGGTGGCGGTCGTGGCGGCAACGGCGGTGGCCGTGGTGGCAACGGTGGAGGCCGTGGTGGCGAGCGCTCCGGTCAGGGCGAGGCGAAGGGGGACGGCGAGTCCCGTCCCCGTCGTCGCAACCGCAACCGCCGCCGCACCCGCGGTGGCCAGTCGCAGGCCTCGGGCTCGGAGAGCTGAGCAGCTCCTCCGGTGCGAAGGGGGCCGGCCTCCCGGCTCCCTTCGGCCCGGCGAACTAGGCTGCCTCGGGTGCGTGACCCCAAGAGCCTCGCCCGCGGCGCCGCCCGCCGGACCTACGCGACCCTGCAGCGCCTGCGTCCCCGTCCCACCGCCTCGGACGGGTCGAGCGCTGCGGCCGTCACCGCCCGTCTCGCGGCGCTGACCGAGCAGCGCGACCACGCCGCGGCCGTCGACCTCGTCCGCGCCG
>NZ_JBNFOF010000233.1:0-4451 GCF_057364645.1 Janibacter sp. CFPM2_SD2 | reverse complement strand
CTCGCGCATCCGCCCGGCCGTCACGCGCGCGATGCCCCGGGCCGCCCGCTGCATGAGCTCACCGCTCTCGAGGAGCTCGGGCAGGGCCGCCTCGGCGGCGCGGATGGTCGGGGCGGAGTAGCCGGTGATCACGCCGACGACGCTACCGCTCCTCCCTTCGCCGCCCCACCACCCCACAAACTGTGGCTGGCTACACCTTCGCGCGTGGGCCACAGCACGTGCTGCGGCTGACGATCCAAGATGTAGCCAGCCACAGTTTGTGCGATGGGGTGGGTGGACGAAGGGGGGTCAGGCGGTCTCGGCGACGACGATCGCCGTCGCGATGCCGCCGTCGTGGCTCAGGGAGATGTGCAGGCGGTCGGCGCCGAGCTCCTCGGCGCGCTCGGCGACGCGGCCGCTGATCGCGAGCACCGGTTCGCCGTGCCGTCCCTTGGTGACCTCGACGCCCTGCCAGGGCAGGTCGCCGGGGGTCATCAGGGCCTTGCCGACCGCCTCCTTGGCGGCGAAGCGCGCGGCGAGCGACTGCAGCGGCAGGTCGCGCTCGGCCGCGGTGAAGACGCGGTCGAGCAGCGCGGGGGTGCGCTCGAGCCGCTCGCCGAGGCGGGCGATGTCGACGACGTCGATGCCGACCCCGACGATCACGAGGTCACTCGACCGTGACGGACTTGGCGAGGTTGCGCGGCTGGTCGACGTCCAGCCCCTTGGCCGTCGACAGGTGCAGGGCGAAGACCTGCAGCGGCACGACGGTGAGCAGCGGCTGGAGCAGCGGCGAGGTGTGCGGCACCCGGATCACCTCGTCGGCGAAGGGCAGCACCTCGTCGTCACCCTCCTGGGCGATGACGAGCGTGCGGGCACCGCGGGCGCGGATCTCCTGGATGTTGGAGACGACCTTCTTGTGCAGGTCGTTGGGGGTGTCCGGGCCGGGGACGACGATGAAGACCGGCTGACCGGGCTCGATGAGCGCGATCGGGCCGTGCTTGAGCTCGCCCGCGGCGAAGCCCTCGGCGTGGATGTAGGCGAGCTCCTTGAGCTTGAGCGCGCCCTCCATGGCGATCGGGTAGCCGACGTTGCGGCCGAGGAAGAGGACCGAGCGGGTGTCGGCCATGAAGCGGGCGATCTCCTCGACCCGGCCCATCGTGCCGAGCAGGGCCTCGATCTTGGCCGGGACCTCGTGCAGCTCGGCCATGACGGCCTTGGCGTCGTCGGCGTAGGTCTCGCCGCGCAGCTGCGCGAGGTAGAGGCCCAGGACGTAGCAGGCGGTGATCTGCGCGAGGAAGGCCTTCGTCGAGGCGACGGCGATCTCCGGGCCGGCGTGCGTGTAGAGCACGGCGTCGGACTCGCGCGGGATCGTCGCACCGTGCGTGTTGCACACCGAGACGGTGAGCGCGCCGAGCGAGCGGGCGTGGCGCACGGCCATCGCCGTGTCGGCGGTCTCGCCGGACTGGCTGATCGAGACGACGAGGGTGCGCTCGGAGACGATCGGGTCGCAGTAGCGGAACTCGTGCGCGAGGGAGACCTCGACCGGGATGCGGGTCCAGTGCTCGATGGCGTACTTCGCGACCATGCCGGCGTAGGCGGCGGTGCCGCAGGCGACGATGGTGATCCGGTCGACCTGCTTGAGCTGGTCCTCGTCGATGCGCAGCTCGTCGAGGACGAGACGGCCGTCGGCGTCGGTGCGCCCGAGGAGGGTGTCGCCGACCGCGTGCGGCTGGTCGTTGATCTCCTTCTCCATGAAGGTGTCGTAGCCGCCCTTCTCGGCAGCGGCGGCATCCCAGGTCACCTCGTAGGGCTTGCCCTCGGCCGGCGAGCCGTCGAAGTTCATCACCGTGTGCGAGGTCGGGGTGATCGTGACGATCTGGTCCTGGTCGAGCTCGACGGCCTGCTTGGTGTAGCCGATGAAGGCGGCGACGTCGGAGCCGAGGAAGTTCTCGCCCTCGCCCAGACCCACGACGAGCGGGCTGTTGCGACGGGCGGCGACGACGGTGTCCGGGGCGTCGGCGTGGACGGCGAGGAGGGTGAAGGCGCCCTCGAGGCGGTTGACGACCGAGCGCATCGCCTCGGTGAGGTCGCCCGACTCGGCGAAGGCCGCGGCGAGCAGCTGCGCGGCGACCTCGGTGTCGGTCTCGGAGGTGAACTCGATGCCCTGCGCGAGCAGCTCCTGCTTGAGGGCGTGGAAGTTCTCGACGATGCCGTTGTGGACGACGGCGAGCTTGCCGTCCCGGCCACCGCGGTGGGGGTGGGCATTTTCGTCCGTCGGGCCGCCGTGGGTGGCCCAGCGGGTGTGACCGATGGCCGTCGCGGCCGCGGGCACGTTCTCGCCCTCGAGGGCCGAGCGCAGGTTCTCGAGCTTGCCCGCCCGCTTCTCGGTGAAGACCTCGTCACCGGCGACGAGGGCGACACCCGCCGAGTCGTAGCCCCGGTACTCGAGGCGGGCCAGGCCCTCCATGACGACGTCCAGGGGGCGCGCGCCCGCATCGGGGCCGACGTAACCAACGATTCCGCACATGGCGGACAGGCTAACCGCCCGGTGACCGTCTGCTGAAAAGGTGGGACACAATGGGGTGCGTGTCCACCGCCGCCACGACGAGCTTGCCCTCCCCCTTCGTCGAGCTCGACCGCCAGGCCTGGGCACACCTGCGCGAGAACCACCCCCTCAACCTCGACGAGAGCGACCTCGCCCGCCTGCGCGGCCTGAGCGACCCGATCGACCTCGAGGAGGTCCAGGAGGTCTACCTGCCGCTCTCGCGCCTGCTGACCTTCTACGTCTCCGCGACAACCCGGCTGCACCGGATCACCTCGACCTTTCTCGGCGAACGCCCGCCCAAGGCCCCCTTCGTCATCGGGGTCGCAGGCTCCGTGGCCGTCGGCAAGTCGACGACCGCCCGCATCCTGCGCGAGCTGATGCAGCGCTGGCCGGACACGCCCAAGGTCGAGCTCGTGACGACCGACGGCTTCCTGCTGCCCAATGCCGAGCTGGAGCGGCGTGGCCTGCTCCAGCGCAAGGGCTTCCCCGAGGCCTACGACCGGCGGGCGCTGCTGCGCTTCGTCTCGGCGATCAAGGCGGGCCAGCCCGAGGTCACCGCCCCGGTGTACTCGCACCTGACCTACGACATCGTCCCCGACGAGCGCATCGTCGTGCGCCAGCCCGACGTGCTCATCGTCGAGGGGCTCAACGTCCTGCAGCCGCCGGGCATCCGCAGCGACGGGCGCACCGGCCTGGCCGTCAGCGACTTCTTCGACTTCTCCGTCTACGTCGACGCCAACATCGCCGACATCCGGCAGTGGTACGTCGAGCGCTTCCTGCGCCTGCGCAAGACCGCCTTCGCCGACCCCGCGTCCTACTTCCACCGCTACGCCGGGCTCACCGACGAGCAGGCCCGCGCTCGCGCCCTGCACATCTTCGAGACGATCAACGAGCCCAACCTCCTCGACAACGTCCTGCCGACCCGTGGCCGCGCCACCCTCGTCCTGACGAAGGGGGCGGACCACCAGGTCCGTCGCATCCGCCTGCGCAAGCTGTAGCGCCTCCACGCCTCCGAGCCCGCGTGGTCCAGCCTGCCTGTCCGATCAGGTGGGGTGGTTGTGACGTCGGCGGCGACAGCGACGGGCAAAAGATGGTGTCGGCGCACATCAAGCCGAAGTCAGTCACGACAACCGCCGGCCATCGATGAACGAAGGACTTCGGCGGGCGCCGACATCTTCTTTCGTCCGGCGCCATCCAGCCAACGACGAAGCCCCCGCGACCTCCTGGTCGCGGGGGCTTCGTGCCGGGTGGCTCAGTACCAGTGCGGGTCGTTGCTGTCCCAGAAGGCCTTGGCGCCGCAGGGGTCGCCGTAGGAGGTCTTGATGTAGTCCATGCCCCACTCCATCTGGGTGACCGGGTTGGTCTTCCAGTCGGGGCCGGCGGAGGCCATCTTGCTTGCGGGCAGCGACTGCGGGATGCCGTAGGCGCCGGACGAGGAGTTGGTCGCGCTGTAGTCCCAGTTGCTCTCGCCGATCCACAGGCTGACGAGGCAGGACCACTGGTCGTCGCCCCAGCCGTACTCGGCGGCGAGCTCCTTGCCGTAGGGGGCGGGGTCGGCCTGGATCGCGGCGATCTCGTCGTCGGCGAACTCGCGCTCGCTGACCGGCTTGGCCTCCTCCTCCTCGGCCTTGCGCTCCGCGGCGGCCTTCTTGTCCGCAGCGGCCTTGCGCTTGGCCTCGGCCTTCTTCTTCGCCTCGGCCTTGGCCTTGGCGGCCTTCTGGGCCTCCGCCTTCTTCTTCGCGGCGGCCGTCGAGAGGCGGTCCTGCTCACGGGAGGCGCTGCGGGAGACGTTGGTCTCGCGGCGGTCGTCCGCCAGGCGCGTGGTGTCGGCCGTCACGGCGTCAACGGCCGGCGCCGACGAGGTCGTCTCGGCGACGGCCTGGGCCGTGGCGTCGTGAGACGGGTCGCCGAGGGCGACGGTCGCGCC
>NZ_JBNFOF010000232.1:0-4463 GCF_057364645.1 Janibacter sp. CFPM2_SD2 | reverse complement strand
AGCTCGGCAGCATCGGGCTCGTCGTCGGTGCGACGGTCGGTTCGGCCGTGCGCGACCTGGGCGTCGACCTGCCGGCCATGGCCGGGCCGATCCTCGCTCCCGGCCTGGGGGCGCAGGGTGGCACCGCTCAGGACGTGCGCGACGTCTTCGCCGGCGCGCTCCCGCAGGTCCTCGCCAGCAGCAGCCGCGACGTGCTGCGTGCCGGACCGGACGTCTCCTCCCTTCGCTCCCGGGCCCGTGAGGTCGCGACCGAGGTGGCCCGCATCACCGCGGCGTGAGAAGGTGACGGCACCCCGTCCCCGGTCGCCCTGGAGGAGCAGTGTCCGTCCCGAGCCTCAGTGCGCAGCAGCGTGCCCGGGCGCTCGAGCAGGCCGCCGAGGCCCGGCGGCAGCGCTCGCTGCTGCGTGACCGGCTCAAGCACGGGCGCACCACCCTGGCCGAGGCCCTCGCCGCGGCCGACGACGACCCGGTCCTGAGCCGCACCCGGGTCGCCACCGTGCTCGAGTCCCTGCCCGGCGTGGGCCCGGCCCGCGCCCGTCGGGTGATGGACGAGCTCGACATCGCCGACTCGCGCCGACTGCGCGGGCTCGGTCCCCGCCAGCGCGCCGCACTCCTGGAGAGGTTCACATGAGCAGCCCCCGCCTCACCGTCCTCGCCGGCCCGACCGCCGTCGGCAAGGGGACCGTCGCCGCGTGGATCCGCGAGCACCACCCCGAGGTGTGGCTCTCGGTCTCCGCGACGACCCGACCGCCGCGGCCGGGCGAGGTCGACGGCGTGCACTACTGCTTCATCAGCGGCGACGACTTCGCCGACATGGTCACGCGCGGCGAGATGCTCGAGTGGGCCGTCGTCCACGGTCGGGCCTCCTACGGCACGCCGCGCGGGCCCGTCGACGACGCGCTCGAGGCCGGCCGGCTGCCGCTGCTCGAGATCGACCTGCAGGGGGCACGTCAGGTGCGGGCCTCGATGCCCGACGCGCGTTTCGTCTTCCTCGCGCCCCCGTCGTGGGAGGAGCTCGTCGGTCGGCTCGAGGGTCGGGGGACCGAGACGGCCGAGGAGCGAGCCGTCCGGCTCGAGACCGCGAAGGTCGAGCTGGCGGCCCAGGGCGAGTTCGACCACGTCATCGTCAACGACGACATTCGTCGTGCGGCGGAGGAACTCGTATCATTGATGAGATCGACCACCTGACCCCGACGACAAGGACCACCTCGACGTGTCCGGCACCCAGGCCAACCCCATCGGCATCACCAACCCGCCGATCGACGACCTCCTGACCAAGGCGGACTCCAAGTACGCCCTCGTCATCTACGGCGCCAAGCGCGCCCGTCAGATCAACGCCTACTACTCCCAGCTGCAGGAGGGCCTGCTCGAGTACATCGGCCCCCTCGTCGACGCGCAGGTCCACGACAAGCCGCTGTCGATCGCGCTGCGCGAGATCAACGAAGGTCTGCTGACCAAGGAGGCCACCCCCGAGGAGGGCGCCGCGCCCGCCGCACCGGTCGCCGAGGCGCCGGTCGACGAGGCCTGACGGGTCCCCCTTCGTGCGCATCGTCCTCGGTGTCGCGGGCGGCATCGCCGCCTACAAGGCTGCCCTGCTGCTGCGCCTGCTCACCGAGGGCGGGCACGAGGTGACGGTCGTCCCGACCGAGGCCGCGCTGCGCTTCGTCGCCGCCCGTCGGAGGGCCGCCTCTCGGGGTCGCCCCCGTCCGAGACCGACGTCTGGAGCAACATCACCGACGTGCCGCACTGCGTCTGGGCCAGACCGCCGGACCTCGTCGTCGTCGCGCCCGCGACGGCCGACCTGCTCGCCAAGGCCGCGCACGGCCTCGCCGGTGACCTGCTGACCAATGTCCTGCTCACCGCCCGCTGCCCGGTCGTCATGGCCCCGGCCATGCACACCGAGATGTGGGAGCACGCGGCGACGCGGGCCAATGTCGCCACCCTGCGCGAGCGCGGGGTCACCGTCGTCGAGCCCGACTCCGGCCGGCTGACCGGCGCCGACACCGGCCCCGGGCGCCTCCCGGAGCCCGAGGTGATCCACGCCGCCGCGATGGCCGCAGTCGAGGCGAGCGCTTCGTCGCCGACCCGCGACCTCGAGGGACGCCGGGTGCTCATCAGCACCGGCGGCACCCGCGAGCCGCTCGACCCGGTGCGCTACCTGGGCAACCGCAGCTCCGGCAAGCAGGGCCTGGCCCTCGCCGAGACCGCCGCGGCCCGGGGTGCCCGGGTCACCCTCGTCGCGGCCAACCTCGACCTGCCGGTGCCGGACGGCATCACCGTCGTGCCGGTGCAGACCGCGCTCGAGCTCGAGACCGAGATGACGGCCCGCGCCACGGAGCACGACGTCGTCGTCATGGTGGCGGCGGTCGCCGACTTCCGCCCGGCGGAGTACGCCGAGAGCAAGATCAAGAAGACGCACGACCCGGCCGACCCCGACGCGGCGCCGACGATCCGGCTCGTGCGCAACCCCGACATCCTCGCCGGGCTCGTCGCGGCCCGCGGCGAGGCCAGCTCGCCGATCATCGTCGGCTTCGCCGCCGAGACCGGCGATGCGACCGGCTCCGTCCTCGAGCTCGGCCGCGCCAAGCTCGCGCGCAAGGGCTGCGACCTGCTCGTCGTCAACGAGGTCGGCGTCGACAAGACCTTCGGCGCCGACGAGACGACGGTGCACGTGCTCACCCGGGGCAGCGCTGGCGCCGTCGACATCGGCCCGGCGAGCAAGTCGGTCGTCTCGCACGGGATCTGGGACGTCGTCGTGGGATCCACCGTCGCCGACTGAGCCCGGGTGCTTAGACTGGCGGGGCCCGTACCGGGCGGTCACCACGATCGTCCGTCCACGACCATGGGAGTGCTGCGTGTCCGGACGTCTCTTCACCTCGGAGTCGGTGACCGAGGGTCACCCCGACAAGATCTGCGACCAGATCTCCGACTCGATCCTCGACGCGATGCTCGAGGCCGACCCGCGCAGCCGGGTCGCCGTCGAGACGATGGTCACCACGGGCCTGGTCCACATCGCCGGTGAGGTCTCCACCGAGGCCTATGTCGAGATCCCGCAGCTGGTGCGCAAGGTCATCGCCGAGGGCGTCGGCTACGACTCGTCGGACAAGGGCTTCGACGGTCGCTCCTGCGGTGTCTCGATCTCGATCGGCGCGCAGAGCCCCGACATCGCCCAGGGCGTCGACACGGCCTACGAGAACCGCACCGGTGGCGTCGACCCCAAGGACAAGCAGGGCGCCGGCGACCAGGGTCTGATGTTCGGCTATGCCTGCGAGGACACGCCCGAGCTCATGCCGCTGCCGATCTTCCTCGCCCACCGGCTCTCGCAGCGCCTCACCGAGGTGCGCAAGTCGGGCGAGCTCGACTACCTGCGCCCCGACGGCAAGACCCAGGTGACCATCGACTACGACGGTGACCGCGCCGTGCGCCTCGACACCGTCGTGCTCTCGACGCAGCACTCCGCCGAGATCGACCACGAGCGCCAGCTGCCGGCCGACATCAAGGCGCACGTCTTCGAGCCGGTCATGGCCGCGCTCAAGGAGTCCGGCGTCGAGCTCGACACGTCCGACTACCGCACCCTGATCAACCCGACCGGCAAGTTCGTCATCGGCGGCCCCATGGGCGACGCCGGCCTCACCGGTCGCAAGATCATCGTCGACACCTACGGCGGCATGGCTCGTCACGGTGGCGGCGCCTTCTCGGGCAAGGACCCGTCGAAGGTCGACCGCTCCGCCGCCTATGCCATGCGCTGGGTCGCCAAGAACGTCGTCGCCGCCGGCCTCGCCGGTCGCTGCGAGGTCCAGGTCGCCTACGCGATCGGCGCCGCCCAGCCGGTCGGCCTCTACATCGAGACCTTCGGCACCGAGAAGGTCCCGGTCGACAAGATCCAGGCGGCCGTCAACGCGGTCTTCGACCTGCGGCCGCTGGCCATCGTGGAGGAGCTCGACCTGCTCCGCCCGATCTACGCGCCGACCGCCGCCTACGGCCACTTCGGTCGCACCGAGGCCGCCGGCTACGACAACCCCTTCCCGTGGGAGCAGACGACGAAGGTCGAGGCCCTGCAGGCCGCGGTCCGCTGATCCCCGTGACGTCCGAGAGGGACGTCCGTCCCCGCCCGCACGTCGTGCGCCGGGGGACGGGCGTCCCTCTCGTCATGGTCCACGGCAACGGCGTCGACCACCGCCTGCTCCTCGAGCTCGATGAGGTCCTCGCCGCCCCGGGGAGGTGGGAGCGGATCTACGTCGACCTGCCGGGCTTCGGCCGCAGCCCGGCGCTCGAGGGGCGCGGCGGTCTCACCGACCTCGCCGACTGGCTCGACGCCTGGGTCGGCGAGACCGTGGGGGAGACCCCCTTCGCCGTCCTGGGCAACTCCATGGGTGGCCTGCTGGCGGCAGACCTCGCCGCCCGCCGGGCCGGGCAGTGCCTCGGGCTGGCGCTGCCTGGCCCCCGTCGTCGTCGCGCAGCCA
>NZ_JBNFOF010000231.1:0-4503 GCF_057364645.1 Janibacter sp. CFPM2_SD2 | reverse complement strand
CTCGCGGGTCGTCGGCGCCGATGCCGTTGGGCCGGCGGCTGGCCGAACGGGCAGGCCGAAGCGGCTGGCGTGGCGCAGCACGTCGTGGTTGCTGAGCACCCACGTCGACGGCGCGCCGACCGAGTCGTTGGCCTCGAGCGAGCGACGCACGACCGAGCGCAGGTCGGCCGCCCGCCAGGTCGTCTCGAGGAAGTCGAAGTTGAAGGCCTGGTGGAACTCGTCGGGCCGCACGTAGCGGGCGGCGCGGTCCGCCGGCGCGACCCACGCCTCGGCGCACATGATGCGGGCGGGCTCGCCGTAGGAGTCGAGCAGCTCGCGCCAGGCGCGGTAGATCTCGTGGACGCCGTCCTGGTCCCAGTAGGGCGCCTCGTGGGTGACCTCCATGAGCCCGCCGGGGTGCTTGCCGAAGGGCGGGAAGGTCGGGTCCTTGACCAGCCCGTGGGCGACGTCGACGCGGAATCCGTCGACCCCCCGGTCGAGCCAGAAGCGCAGCGTCGTCTCGAAGTCCTCGCGCACCTGCGGGTTGGTCCAGTCGAGGTCCGGCTGGCTCGGGTCGAAGAGGTGGAGGTACCACTGTCCGGGCGTGCCGTCGGGCTCGGTGACACGCGTCCAGGCGCCGCCCCCGAAGTTGGCCAGCCAGTCGGTCGGCGGCTGCGACCCGTCATCGCCGAGGCCGTCACGGAAGACGTAGCGCTCGCGCTCGGGGCTGCCCGGCCCGGAGCCCAGTGCCGCCTGGAACCACGGGTGGTCGGAGGAGGTGTGGTTGGGCACGAGGTCGACGACGACGCGCAGGCCGAGCTCGTGGGCCCGGGCGATCATGGCGTCGGCGTCGTCGAGGGTCCCGAAGAGCGGGTCGACGTCACGGTGGTCGGCGACGTCGTAGCCGGCATCGCGCTGCGGCGAGCGGTAGAAGGGGGAGAGCCACACCGCGTCGACACCGAGGTCACGCAGGTGCTCCAGCCGCGAGGTGATGCCCGGCAGGTCACCGACACCGTCGCCCGAGGCGTCGGCCCACGAGCGTGGGTACACCTGGTAGATGACGGCATCGCGCCACCACGGGGCGTCTGCCGGGTCCGGGGCGTGCAGCCCCACGGAGTGGTCGAAGGGGGTCGGTCCGGTCGTCACAGGCGCTGCCCCTCGTCGTCGGCGTTGATCATCATGTCCGCCGCCCGGCGGAAGTAGTCACGCATCGCGGCGTCGTGCGACTCGGGCAGCTCGAGCGTGTCCATCGCGGCGAGCATGTGGCGCATCCACCGGTCGCGCATGTCCGGGGTCACGGCATAGGGCACGTGCCGCATCCGCAGGCGCGGGTGGCCACGCTCCTGGCTGTAGGTGCCGGGGCCGCCGAAGTACTGCTCGAGGAACATCCGCAGACGCACCTCGGCGGGGCCGAGGTCCTCCTCGGGGTAGAGCGCGCGCAGCGGCTCGTCCTGCGCGACGCCCTCGTAGAAGGCACGCACGAGGCGCACGAAGGTCTCGTGCCCCCCGACCTGCTCGTAGAAGCTGTCTCCGGGCTGGGCGAACATGCCCGTCAGTGTGTCAGGCGTCGCCCTCGTCCTTGCGGCGGGGACGCTTCCACGGCATCTCGACGAGCGGCCGGGTGTCGGCCTCGTCGCGGGCCTTGCTCTTCTTCGTGCCCGTACGCCACGAGTTGAGGATGTGGATCAGCCCGAGGGTCTCGCCCGTCGATGCGCCGGACGCGGTCCCGATGACCGCACCGACCTGCAGGTTGCTGCAACCCCGGCAGGCCGGCTTGCCGATCGTCGACCTGTAGACCTTGCCCTGGATCCTGCGTCCGCACGAGTAGCACGCGGTCATGAGCCTCCCCCTTCGTCGGTGGTGTCGACCCTACTCAGATCTGGTGCCCACCACCGGACATCGGGATCGGGGGACCCGCGATGCCCTCGCGGTCGAAGGTCTCCTTGACCCGCCGTCGGATCTCGCGCTGGATGCCCCAGTTCTCGTCGGGGGCGCAGCGGGCGAGGACGCGCACGGTGACCGTGCCGCCGGTGATCGACTCGACGCCGAGGACCTGGAGGTCCTCGCGCAGCACCTCGTGCCAGTGCGGGTCGTCGTCGATCTGCCCGACGGTGTCGCGGATGATCCCCAGGACTCGCTCGATGTCCTCGCGGTAGCTGAAGGGGATGTCGACGAGGACCGTCGACCAGCCCTGGCTGCGGTTGCCGATCCGGATGATCTCGCCGTTGCGGACGTACCAGACGACGCCGTCGGGGTCGCGCAGCCGGGTGACCCGCAGCGTCACCTCCTCGACGGTGCCGATGGCCTCGCCGGTGTCGATGAGGTCGCCCACGCCGTACTGGTCCTCGAGGATCATGAAGATCCCGGAGAGGAAGTCCTTGACCAGGGCCTGCGCGCCGAAGCCGAGCGCGACACCACCGACTCCGGCGGAGGCCAGCAGCGGCGCGAGCGGGATCCCGAGGAGCGACATCACGGTGAGCACGGTGATGACGGCGATGGCGAAGGTCGCGATGCTGCGCAGCAGCGAGCCCATCGTCAGCGTGCGCTGGCGATAACGCTCCTTGGCGGCGGACGCGGGGATCCCGCTGCTGCGCTCACGCTTGGCCCGGCTGGCCTCGCTGCGGGCGATCGACGCGTCGACCGCTTTGGTGATCGCCCGGTGGGCGAGCCACCGGCCGAGGAAGGCGACGACGACCGTGGCGAGAATCTGCAGGGGCGCACCGAGGGCCCAGTCGAGGGCGGACTCCCAGGTGAGATCAGGCATGCGCGAGACGGTACCTGCGCAGCATCGCGTCCTCCACACTGAAACATCGGGGCCGGGAGCGACATGAGATGGGTATGACGGATCTGGAGGAGTACTTCACCCGCGTGTATGAGGCGGTCTATGCCGACCTCGTCCGCTTCGTGGTCCGCCGTGCCGGACGCGAGGTGGCCGAGGACATCGCGGCCGAGGCGCTCGCCGTCGCATGGCGGCGCTCCGATGATCTGCCGCGGGATCTCGACGGTGCCAGGCCTTGGCTCTTCGGCATCGCTCGCCGCCTCGTCCTGGCACACCACCGCACCTCTCGAGGAGCGTTGCCGGTGCCCTTGGCCGAGCCCACCACGGCTGGGCACGACGACGAGGTGGCCCTGCGGACCGACCTGGCCCACGCCTGGCGGCAGCTGTCGGCGCGTCACCAGGAGGCCCTGTCCCTCACGGTGTGGGACGGCCTGAGCGGCGCACAGGCAGCGGAGGTGCTGGGCATCTCGCCCGTGGCCTACCGGATCCGTCTGAGCCGGGCACGGACCACCCTTCGTGCCCTGCTCGACCACCCACCCGGGGCAGTGACGACCCGTCACCCGTCCCTCCCCGAAAGGACCCGATCATGATCGACGAGTTGCTGCAGTCCGTGGACCCGGGGGCCGACGTGCCTGACACCCTGGCCGACGAACCACGAGGACGAAGGGCGCTGGTCAGGGCCATGGCGCCGGCACCGGTACCGCGCAGGAAGACGGGCGGCTCCCGCGCCCTGCGGCTGGCGGCGGCAGGGGTGATCGCCGGGGGAACCGTCTGGGCGGGCTCGGGCCTGCTCGGCTCACCGGCTGCCGAGGCGGGGTGGAGCGCGACGCCCCATCCGCCCACCACGGCCGAGGAGCAAGCCCAGACCCGAGAGTGTCTGGGCACGGGCGGCGACGAGGGCGGTGACGGGTCACGAGGCCACGACTTCGCTCCGGAGCTGGTCGAGGTGCGTGGGGACTTCGCCTTCACGGTGGTCGCCAGCGGCGACGGGCAGGTGCGCTCCTGCCTGCGTCGCCTCGACGCCCCGGACCAAGGCCTCTCGCTCACCGCCCCTGACGAGCAGCCGCCGGCTGAGGACACGATCATCAGCCGGGGCGCCATCGAGATGGACGACGACGGCGCGTCGCGGGTCGCCGTGACGGGCCGGGTGGGAGCCGACGTCGAGGCGGTCCACGTCCTCGTCGACGGGCGCCAGGTCGAGGCCACCGTGAGCGACGGACGCTTCGCCGCCTGGTGGCCGAGCGCGCGCAGGGTCGTGCCGGGGTTCGGCAGCCCCGACCCCGACGTGACCATCACCCGCCGCGACGGGAGCTCACGCACTGCGGCGCTGTCGACCTTCCGGCCCGCAAGGTTCTGACGCCGGGCCCTCAGTCCCGTGCGTCACGCTCCTGAGCGGCAACTGCACGCGCCACGGTGTCGCGGCTCTCCGCGACGGTGCGACGCAGGCCGGCCGGGGCGGAGGCGTGCTCGTCGAGCCACGTCTGGGTCGCGGCGAGCAGCTCCGGCCCGGCGAGCGTCATCGGGTAGAAGCCGATGACGATGCCCTCGGCGATGGCGTGGGTGCGCTCGGACCAGACCTGCTCCAGCACCTCGTGGTAGCGCTGGACGAAGGGGGTGAGCAGCGCCGGGTCGTGGGCCCGGCCGAAGCCCAGGCCGTGGGCGTCGACGACGGAGTTGGGCGGTGTCGGTGGCGACGACGCCGGCCTGCCACGCGGCCTCCTTGGCCTCGGCCGTGGGGATGCTCG
>NZ_JBNFOF010000230.1:0-4517 GCF_057364645.1 Janibacter sp. CFPM2_SD2 | reverse complement strand
TGCTCGTCGTGGCGGTCGGCTCCGCCGGCAGGTCGCCTGGGCGCAGGGCGCCCTCTCTGCGCGAAGGGCGGGAGTCGGGCTGCCCGGGACCGACGTGACCTGGTGGGTCGGGGTGGGCACCGTCGTCGTGGCTGCGTGGCTGGTGGTGCGCTCCCTTCGGTGGGGTGGGCGCGGCGCCGGACCGCCTGGCGACCGGCGCTGGCCGTGGCGATCGGCTCGGCCGCGGTCCTGTCCGGCGGCCCGGTGCACGGTGCCCCGACCTCACCGGAGGACCGCGTGCTCCTCACGCCGTCCCCGGTGGGTGCCGTGCGCGAGTATGCCGGGCTGCGCGAAGGGGAGGCCGCCACCGCTCGCGCACAACGGGCCGCGACGGACCTCGTGCGGTCCGGCGGCCTGCAGCGGGACCACATCGTCATCGCCGTGCCGACCGGATCGGGGTGGATCAACCCCAACCTCGTGGCGGGTCTGGAGCGACGCTTCGGGTCGCGGGTCGCGACCGTCGGGATGCAGTACGACGACTCGCCGAGCTGGCTGGCCTACCTCGCCCACCGGGATGCTGCGGAGGAGGCGGCCGGCGAGATCTTCGACGCGGTGACCGCCCGGGTGGCGGCGCTGCCTGCCGATGCGCGGCCCCAGGTGCACGTCGTCGGCGAGAGCCTCGGGGCCACGGCCGGTCAGGCGATCTTCGCCGGCCCGGGGGCCGCACGCTCCCGGCAGGTGTGCTCGGTGCTGTGGACCGGCACGCCCGGCGGGCACCGCGTGGGGGCTGCCGCGCGAGGCGTCGGTGGCCCAACGCCGACGACCCCCGTCGTGCACGCCCTCGGTCCGCGATCTCGTCGTCCCCCGCCCCGGAGGGTGACCGCAGGTGGGTGCCGGTCGTGAGCGCGGTGCACGACGCGGCCGACTTCATCGGGTCGCTCGAGGTGCCCGACGGCAGCGGCCACCGCTACGGGGCGGACCAGGCCGAGCGGCTCGCGACGTGCTAGTCGACGACGTCGTAGGTCGTCACCGAGCCGGGCAGCACCGGCTCGTCCCAGTCGATGGCGCGGTGCGAGGTCGAGCGCAGCCACGCGAGAGCAGCCCGGATCGTGTGCTCGTGGCTGACGACGACGAGGTGGTCGGGCTGCTCGATGAGCGCGGGGGCGAACCACTCGCCCACCCGCTCGAAGACCTCCTGCATCGACTCGCCCCCGCCCCACCGCACCTCGCTGATGTGCTCGCCCTCGGGGACGGGCACGGAGCGAAGGGCGTCGGTCCGCTCTCCCTCGAGGTCGCCGAGCGCCTGCTCGCGCAACCCGGGCTCGTTGCGCACCGACGCGCTCCACCCCATGGGGCGCAGCGTGACGGAGATGATCTCGGCGGTCTGCAGCGTGCGCATGAGGTCGCTCGTCCACAGCTGCAGCGAGCGCTCGTCACGGGGACGGCCGAGCCGGGCCCCGAGGACCATGCCGGCTCGGGCCGCCTCGGCCCGGCCGGTGTCGGTGAGCAGGGCCTGGTTGGAGCCCCGGTGCGCACCCTGGACCAGGCCGTCGCGGTTCCACGTCGACTGCCCGTGTCGGACCAGGTGCACGTGCGTCGGGCTCACGGGACCCACGCTAGTGGTGATCCGTAGAGTGTCCGATCGTGAGCGGCCTCTTGATCACCGGAACCTCGTCCGACGCGGGCAAGTCGCTCGTCGTGACGGGTCTGTGCCGGGTACTGGCCCGCCGTGGGCTGGCCGTCGCGCCCTACAAGGCGCAGAACATGTCCAACCACTCAATGGTCTGCCGCGACGGCGCCGAGATCGGTCGCGCGCAGTACCTCCAGGCGCAGGCTGCGGGGGTCGAGGCGACGTCGGCGATGAACCCCGTGCTGCTCAAGCCCGGCAGCGACCGCCGCGCGCACGTCGTCGTGCGCGGTCGGCCCGCCGGTGAGCTGCAGGCCGGCGAGTACGCGACCGGGCGGGCTCATCTGGCACAGGCGGCCTTCGCCGCCTACGAGGAGCTCACGGCCGAGCACGACCTCGTCGTCTGCGAGGGCGCCGGCTCCCCCGCCGAGATCAACCTGCGGGCCGGTGACTACGTCAACCTCGGTCTGGCACAGCGCTTTTCGCTACCCACAGTCCTCGTGGGCGACATCGACCGCGGCGGCGTGCTCGCCGCGCTCTACGGCACGTGGGCGCTCGTGTCCGACGAGGACCGACCGCTGCTCGCGGCCTATGTCATCAACAAGTTCCGCGGTGACGCCTCGGTCCTCGAGCCGGGCCTGGCCGAGATCACCCGGCGCACCGGCATGCCCTCGCTCGGGGTGCTGCCGTGGCTGCAGGACGTGTGGCTCGACTCCGAGGACTCCCTGTCGATGGGCGCCTGGGGCGACGCCGAGGACGGCGTGCCCACCGACCGTCGCCTGTCGGTCGCGGTGGTCCGCCTGCCCCGCACCTCCAACGGGACCGACGTCGACGCCCTCGCGGCCGAGCCCGGCGTCGACGTGCGGATCACGGTCGATGCCGACGCGGTACGCGAGGCGACCTCGTGGTCCTGCCCGGCTCCCGCGCCACGACCTCCGACCTCGCCTGGCTGCGCCGCACCGGTCTGGCCGACGTCGTCCTCGAGCGGGCCGGCCGCGGAGCGCCCGTGCTCGGGATCTGCGGCGGCTACCAGATGCTCCTCGACGAGATCGTCGACGACGGTGTAGAGAGCACACCAGACGAAGGGGGCGAGACCGCCTCTGCCGCAACGGTCCCGGGCCTCGGCCTGCTGCCCGGTCGGGTCGTCTTCCACGAGGACAAGGTGCTGGCCCGGCCGAGCGGGAGCTGGCGCGGGCACCACGTCGAGGGCTACGAGATCCACCACGGTGTCGTCGAGCCGACCGGCGGCGAGGACTTCCCCGGCGGCCACGCGATCGGCCCGGTCCGCGGGTCCATCTGGCACGGCACCCTGGAGTGCGACGACTACCGGCGGGCCCTGCTCGACGACGTGGCCGCGACGACCGGGGCGCGGTGGTCCGCGGACCCGGGGGCCGCCCCCTTCGCCGCTCGTCGCGAGGGGATGATCGACATCCTCGCCGATGCCCTCGAGACGCACGTGGACGTCGACGCCATCATCGACCTGACCCGGGAGAAGCATTGAGCGACAACGCTGCTCGCACCATCCACGTCATCGGCATCGGGGCCGGCTCGCCCGAGCACGTGACCGCCGAGGCCGCCGCGGCGCTCGCCGAGGTCGACGTCTTCCTCGTCGCGGACAAGGGCGGGGCCAAGGACGAGCTGGTCGCGGTGCGCCGGGCGATCTGCGACCGCTTCATCCCCGCCGACCACGCCTACGAGTTCGTCACCGTGCCCGACCCGAAGCGCGGGCCGGACGCCGACCGCGACTCCGCGGAGTACGCGCAGGGGGTGCGCGACTGGCACGCCGCCCGCACCGACGCCTACGTGCAGATCATCGACGAGCTGCCCGCCGACGCGGTCGTGGGCTTCCTCGTGTGGGGCGACCCGGCCTTCTACGACAGCACGATCCGCATCGTCGACGCGATCGGTGAGCGGATCGCGACGCGGGTGCGGGTGATCCCGGGGATCTCGGCCTTCCAGACCCTCGCGGCCGCGCACGGCGTCGTGCTGCACCGCGTCGGCGAACCGGTGCACATCACGACCGGCCGCCGGCTCGTCGAGGAGTGGCGCGCGGCCGAGGCCGCCGACCTGACCCTCGGCACCGTCGTCGTCATGCTCGACGGGCACCTGCACTGCCGCGAGCTGGCCGACACCCACCCGGACACGGTGATCCACTGGGGTGCCTACGTCGGCATGCCGCAGCAGGAGCTGCGCTCCGGCCGCCTGGCCGATGTCATCGACGAGATCGTCGAGCTGCGGGCGCGCCTGCGCGAGACCCACGGCTGGGTCATGGACGTCTACGCGCTGACGCCCTAACCCTGCAAAACCCCAGGGTTTGCAGGGTTAGGGGGCCGCCAACTGCGCAGGACCCTAGGGTTTTGCGAAGTTGTCCGTGGGTCAGCGGGTACGGGCGGCGATGCGGCGCACGGCGAGGCCCTGCAGCACCATCGACGCGGCGAGGCAGGCGCCGACGCCCTCGCCCGAGCGCAGGCGCAGGTCGAGCAGCGGCTCGAGACCCAGCTCGCGCAGGACGAGCGCGTGGGCCCGCTCTCGGCTGACCTGTCCGGCGAGCAGGTATGCCTGGGCGGCCGGCTCGAGGCGCGCGGCGATGACGCCGGGCAACGACGCGGCGAGACCATCGAGCACGACGGGTGCGCCGGCGGCGCGGCCCGAGCGCCACGCCGGTCGAGCAGGGCGATCTCGGGTCCACCGACCATCGCGAGGAGGCGAAGGGGGTCCGACTCACCCCGCGTACGGGCGAGCGCGGCCGCGACGACGTCGCGCTTGCGCGCGACCATGTCGGCATCCGAACCGGAGCCCAGGCCGACCGCGTCCTGCGGCTCGAGGTCGAGGAGGGCACAGGCGAGGGCCGCGGCGACGGTCGTGTTGCCGACGCCGACCTCGCCCAGGCAGACCAGGCCGGAGGCCGCGG
>NZ_JBNFOF010000229.1:0-4535 GCF_057364645.1 Janibacter sp. CFPM2_SD2 | reverse complement strand
GCCCGGGGCGGCGGTCAGCCGGTCACGCCCGGCGGCCCGGGGCAGGTCCGCGGCAGGTCAGGCCGTCGGCCGGTGCGGGCACGGCCAGGTCGTGGGCGACGAAGGGGGCGAGATAGGTGACCTGCCAGCCCGCCGCGAGCAGCGCGGAGATCTCGCGATGGCGGATCCGGGAGTCCTGCGGGTGGTGCACGACGGTGACGACGAGGGCGCGAAGGGGGGTCCCCGCGGTGGTCCCGCTCACGTCAGCTCCTGTCGTCGTGCCGTCCGGGCCGATCCTACGTCTCGCCGCGCTGGACCGATGGGACGGAACAGCCGTGGACCATGTACCGTTGACCTCACGAGAAACCACACAGATCCGGGTCCGCTCTGGTAGTTCTGCCGTCCCCACGGGGCGGCGGGAGGATCAGCGCCGACCCGCACTAGCGTAATGAGGGGGTCACGCCATGGGGCGCGGCCGAGCGAAGGCGAAGCAGACCAAGGTTGCCCGCGAGCTGAAGTACTACTCGCCGGACACCGACCTGCGAGCGCTGGAGGCGGAACTTCACGGTCAGTCCAACCAGCCGACGCGACGCGCCACGCGCGACGACGTCGACGAGGCGGATGACGACGACTACGACGCCTGGAGCACCCCCGAGCGGTGACGCTCCGGGGTCAGATCAACCCCTGACGACGCGCCTCCGCGGCAGCCGCCTCACGGCGCCGCACCCCGAGACGACCGTACGTGTGGGACAGGTGTGACTTCACGCTCGAGAGGCTGAGGTAGAGCCGCTCGGCGATCTCTTGGTTGCCCAGGCCCGCGTCGACGAGCCGCAGCACCTCGACCTCCCGCTCCGTCAGCGGCGGCGCCTCGCGCCGCACCCGCTGCACGAGCGGGCCGGTCGCCGGCTGGTCGAGCTCGGCGACGTCACCCCGGGCGGCAGCCCGCAGCGCGGCACCGATCTGCACCGGCGTGCTCGACTCCGCGAGGCAGCCGTGCGCTCCTGCGGTGATGACCTCGTCGGCGAGGTGGGTCTCCTCGGTGAGGACCACCCACGCGGGCCGCTCGGGCGCCCGCACACCACGCAGCAGACCGACCGGGCCCTGCGCATGCCCGAGGTCCCCGAGCAGCACGACGACGTCGACGTCGGGCGTCGAGGCGATCTCGTGGACCGTCGCGGCAGGGGTGAGCAGGTCGAGGTCCGGCTCTGCGGCCAGGACGGCGACGAGGGCCTGGCGGCGACGCTCGTCGGCGTCGGCCACGAGGACCCGTACCGCGGGTGTCAGGCGTGCTCCCCGACGACCTGCACGGCCCCGCCGTGCACTCCCTTCGCCCCCTGGACGACCTCGACACCGGCCGCCGGCTCGGTCGTGGCGGCGTCGGCGACCTCGCCGAGGACCCAGGCGTCGATGCCGGCCGCTCGGGAGCGGGCGATGGCCGCGTCCACGCTGGCCTGCGGCAGGGCCGCGACGAAGCCGATGCCCATGTTGAGGGTGCGCTCGAGGTCTGCACGGGGCACCGCGCCGAGCTCACCGACGAGGGAGAAGATCGGCGGCGGGGTCCACGACGCCCGGTCGACACGGGCGATCGTGCCCTGCGGCAGCACGCGGGCGAGGTTGGCGGCCAGCCCACCGCCGGTGACGTGGCTCAGGGCGTGCACGTCGATGCCGTCGGCCCGCACGAGGTCGAGCAGGGCTCGCGAGTAGATGCGGGTGGGCTCGAGCAGCTCGTCACCGAGGGTGCGACCGAGCTCGTCGACGTGCCGGTCGAGCTCCCACCCGGCGGCGGCGATGACCCGGCGCACGAGGGAGTAGCCGTTGGAGTGCAGACCGGAGGAGGCGAGGGCGACGACGACGTCACCGGCGGCGACGCGGTCGGGCCCGAGGACCTCGTCGTGCTCGACGACGCCGGTCGCGGCACCGGCGACGTCGTACTCGTCGGGGTCGAGGAGGCCGGGGTGCTCGGCGGTCTCGCCGCCGACGAGGGCGACGCCCGCGAGCTCGCAGCCCCGCGCGATGCCTCCGACGATCGCGGCGATGCGCTCGGGCACGACCTTGCCGGTCGCGATGTAGTCGGTCATGAAGAGCGGCTCCGCGCCGCACACGACGATGTCGTCGACGACCATGCCGACGAGGTCCTGACCGATCGTGTCGTGGCGGTCCATCGCCTGGGCGATGGCGACCTTGGTCCCCACGCCGTCGGTGGAGGTGGCGAGGACCGGGCGACGCATGCCCTGCAGGGCGCTGGCGTCGAACATGCCGGCGAAGCCCCCGAGCCCGCCGAGGACCTCGGGGCGGGTGGCCCGGCGGACCGACTCCTTCATCAGGTCGACGGCCTTGTCGCCGGCCTCGACGTCGACGCCGGCATCGGCGTAGGTGATCGGGGTCTGCTGCGTGGTCTCTGGGGTCGTCACGGGCGTCGCACGGCTTCCTGGGTCGGGGTGAACTCGAGCTCGAGCAGGGACTTGCCGAGGCGGTCCTCGCTCGGCAGCTCCATCGGGTAGGTGCCGGAGAAGCACGCGGTGCACAGCTCGTCGCGCGGCTGGTCGGTCGCGGCGATCATGCCGTCCTCGCTGATGTAGCCGAGCGAGTCGGCCCCGAGCGAGGTGCAGATCTCGTCGACGCCGAGCCCGGTGGCGATGAGCTCGGCGCGGGTGGCGAAGTCGATGCCGAAGAAGCAGGGCCACTTGATCGGCGGCGACGAGATGCGCACGTGGACCTCGGCGGCCCCGGCCTCGCGCAGCATCCGCACCACGGCGCGCTGGGTGTTGCCGCGGACGATCGAGTCGTCGACGATGACCAGCCGCTTGCCCTTGATGACGTGGTGCAGGGGGTTGAGCTTGAGACGGATGCCGAGCTGTCGGATGGTCTGGCTCGGCTGGATGAAGGTGCGCCCGACATAGGCGTTCTTGACCAGGCCCTGCCCGAAGGGGATGCCCGACTCCTGGGCGTAGCCGATGGCGGCCGGGGTCCCGGACTCGGGGGTCGCGATGACCAGGTCGGCCTCGACCGGGTGCTCGCGGGCCAGCGCGCGGCCCATCTCGACGCGCGCCTCGTGCACCGTGCGGCCGTGGATCGTCGTGTCGGGGCGGGCGAGGTAGACGTACTCGAAGACGCACCCCTTGCGCCGCGCGGGAGCGAAGCGCTGCGTGCGCAGGCCGTCCTCGTCGATGGCGACGAGCTCGCCGGGCTCGACCTCGCGGACGAAGGAGGCGCCGACGATGTCGAGGGCAGCGGTCTCGGAGGCGACGACCCAGCCGCGCTCGAGCCGACCGATGACGAGCGGGCGCAGGCCCTGCGGGTCACGGGCGGCGTAGAGGGTGTCCTCGTTCATGAAGACGAAGCAGAAGGCGCCCTGCAGCTTGGGCAGCAGCTCCATGGCCGCCGACTCGAGGGACTGGTCCTGCTCGTCGGCGAGCAGGGCGGTGACCAGCGCGGTGTCGGTCGTGTTGCCGCGGCGCAGCTCTCCCTTCGACACCCCCCGCCAGGTGCCGTCGACCTCGGGGGTCGCGGCGCGGTCCTCCACCATCTCGAGGAGCTCGGCGGAGTTGATGAGGTTGCCGTTGTGCGCGAGCGCGACCGTGCCGGCGTCGTGGCCACCGAGGGTGGGCTGCGCGTTTTCCCACGTGGACCCGCCGGTCGTCGAGTAGCGGCAGTGGCCGACGGCGATGTGACCGCGAAGGGTGGACAGGCTCCGCTCGTCGAAGACCTGGGAGACCAGCCCCATGTCCTTGTAGACGAGGATCTGCTGGCCGTTGCTCGTGGCGATGCCCGCGGACTCCTGCCCGCGGTGCTGCAGGGCGTAGAGCCCGTAGTAGGTCAGCTTGGCGACGTCCTCACCCGGCGCCCAGACGCCGAAGACACCGCAAGCATCCTGCGGTCCCTTCTCGCCGGGGAGCAGGTCGTGGGACAGGTTTCCGTCTCCGCGTGGCACGAGGTCCAGTCTCCCACACGGCCCGCGCCGCTCAGCCCCCCAGCCGGGTGCTGAGCACGCCCAGCACGGCGGCGATCTCGCGACGGCTGCGATCCAGCTCACCGATGCGCGCATCGAGGACCTCGAGCTGGTCCCGCAGGATGTCGGCCCGCTCCGCGTCGCTCATGGTCGACCAGTGCTGCATCCGGGTGCGCATGTCGTCGAGGCCGAAGCCCGCGGCCCGACCGGCGAGGACGAGGGCCAGACGCTGCTCGGCCTCGGGCGTGTAGTCGCGGTAGCCGTTGGGCAGGCGCCGCACCTGCCCGGGGCTGAACATGTCGCGCTCCTCGTAGTAGCGGATCGCCGACGGCGCCAGGCCCGTGCGGCGGGCGAGCTCTCCGATGCGCATGCCTGCTCCCGGCTCTCGAGGACTTGACCTTCAAGCCGCTTGAAACTCTAGCGTCGAGCCGTGACCACGCCCCTCGCCCTCGCCGCCGCCGCACTCTTCGTCTGCCGACTCGGTCTCTTCGCGCTGCTGCACCTGCGGCCCGGGGGGATCGACCCCCTTCGGCACGCGGTGAGCGACTACGCGCGCTCGACGTCACCGGCGACGCGGCGCCTCGCCACGGCGGCGTCGCGGGCCGCG
>NZ_JBNFOF010000228.1:0-4567 GCF_057364645.1 Janibacter sp. CFPM2_SD2 | reverse complement strand
GGGTCGGCCAGGGGCGATGTCGACGAGGGCGGTGTCGGGGATGACCCGGCCGGGGGAGGTGTCGCGGTCGCGGGCGATGCGGTCGCGCTCGTACCAGAGCTCGCGCACCGTCGCGAGGACCCGCGGCTGGCGGATCTTGTGCAGGCCCGAGGTCCGACGCCACGGGTCCTCCTTGACCGCCGGCCGCCAGCTGAGCAGCGCCTCGAACTCCTGCCGTGCCCACTCGCTCTTGCCCTGCGCGGCGAGGTCGGCGCCCATGAGGTTGCGCACCTCGGTGAGCACCTCGACGTCGAGGGCGGCGTAGCGCAGCCACGGCTCGGGCAGCGGCCGGGTCGACCAGTCGACGGCCGAATGCTCCTTGGCCAGGCTGATGCCGAGGTAGTGCTCGATGACCGCGGCGAGGCCGACGCGGGGCAGGCCGAGCAGTCTGGCCGCGAGCTCGGTGTCGAAGATCTGCCGGGGCGCCAGACCGAGCTCGCGCAGGCAGGGCAGGTCCTGGGTTGCGGCGTGCAGGATCCACTCGCCGGTGCCGATGGCCCGGTCGAGCGGGGTGAGGTCGGGCAGGGTCACCGGGTCGATGAGCCAGGTGCCCGAGCCCTCGCGGCGGACCTGGACGAGATAGGCGCTCTGCCCGTAGCGGTAGCCGGAGGCGCGCTCGGCGTCGAGGGCCACGGCCCCGACACCGCTGCCGATCGCCTGGGCGCAGGCGTCGAGCTCGGACTCGAGGGTGATGACCGGCGGGATGCCCTCGGCGGGGCTCGGTGAGGACCGGCAGGGAAGCCGGCTCGGGGCGTCGAGTCGGGAGTCTCGTCGCCGGGCGGGGCGGCCGCCTCGGGAGTGCTCTCGGGCTCGGGCGGGGCCCCGGTGTCCTGCGGCGTCACCGGCGACGCCCCGGCAGGGCCACGACACCAGAGGGCAGCGGCGGCAGACCGCCGACCGTGCCCAGCATGTCGGCCCAGGCCAGCAGGTGGGGGCCGACGGTGGAGTCGGCGGGGCTCCACGAGGCGCGGATCTCCATCTCGACGTCGGGCTCTCGGTCCTCGAGGTCGGCGAAGGACTCGGAGACGACGTGCGTCACCGTGCCGGCGAGGTTGGCGGCCTCGATGCCGTGCTCCTCGAGGGCGTCGGTGAGCCACGACCAGCCGACGGCTCCGAGCATCGGGTCGCGCGACCTCGGGCTCGAGCTCGGCGCGGGCGAAGGTGACGATGCGCCAGGCGCCGCCCCACGGCTCGGGCTCGCTCGGGTCGTGCAGCAGGACGAAGCGTCCGGTCGCGAGGTCCTCGCCGTCGGCGGAGTCGACGATGTCGGCGGTCATCGCGACGGCGTGGGGGGCCAGACGGGTCGGCGCGGGCACCTCGGTCAGGCGCACCTCGGGGCGCAGCCGGGTCTCGTGCAGGCTCCGCAGCGCATGGGCGAAGTCCGGCGACTGCGCCTCGGAGGTCTCTCGGGTGGCCACCTGTCGAGCCTAGGTCGCGAGAGGCCCCGTCGGCGGGAGGGCACGCCGGGCGGGCATGGGAGGATGCGCCCCGTGACCACCCACGCCTCGCCCTCCGACAGCCCCCTCGTCCGCGCGGCCCGCGGAGAGTCCGTGCCCCACACCCCCGTGTGGTTCATGCGGCAGGCCGGCCGGTCGCTGCCCGAGTACCGCGAGGTGCGCCGCGGCACCGACATGCTCGAGGCCTGCCGCACACCCGACCTCGTCACCGAGATCACCCTGCAGCCGGTGCGCCGGCACCGGGTCGACGCGGCGATCTTCTTCTCCGACATCGTCGTGCCGCTCGCCGCTGCGGGGGTCGACATCGACATCGAGCCGGGTGTCGGGCCGGTGCTGGACCTCCCCTTCGCCTCCCGCGAGGACCTCGACCGCCTCCCCGAGCTGACCCCGGACATGGTCCCCGACATCACCGAGTCGGTCCGCCGGATCGTCCTCGAGCTCGGCGCGACGCCGCTCATCGGCTTCGCCGGCGCCCCCTTCACCCTCGCCTCCTACCTCATCGAGGGCGGGCCGAGCCGCAACCACGAGCTGACGAAGTCGCTCATGCACGGCGACCCGCAGCTGTGGCACGACCTGTGCGCCCGGCTGTCGCAGATCTCCGCGGCCTTCCTCAAGGTCCAGGTCGAGGCGGGGGCCAGCGCGATCCAGCTCTTCGACTCGTGGGCCGGCTTCCTCTCGAAGGCCGACTACCGCCGCTACGTCCTCCCGCACACCGAGGCCACCCTGGCGGCGCTCGCCGACGCGGGCGTGCCGCGCATCCACTTCGGCGTCGGGACCGGTGAGCTGCTGCCGGACATGGCCGCGGCCGGCACCGAGGTCATCGGGGTGGACTACCGGGTCAACCTCGCCGAGGCCATCGAGCGCGTGGGCGGCAACCAGCCGGTGCAGGGCAACCTCGACCCGGCACTGCTCTTCGCGCCCTGGGAGGTCGTCGAGCGCGAGGTCCGCCGCATCCTCGACGAGGGTCGCGCCGCGCCCGGCCACATCTTCAACCTCGGCCACGGCGTGCTGCCCGACACCGACCCCGTGGTCCTCACCCGCGTCGTCGAGCTGGTCCACGAGGTCAGCGCCCGCTGAGCCCGCGGGGCTCAGGCCTCCGCGGTCGGGGCCGTCGGCGTGGCGACCGGACGAGAGGTCCGCCGGCGCCGGGCCCACCGCGCGATCGGCCAGCCGACGACCAGGCCCACGACGGCGAAGGGGGTCACCGCACCCAGCACCGTCAGGCCGACGGTGAGGGCTCCGGTGAAGGCCGACCACCCGGAGCTGAGCCCGGCGAGGAATCCGGTGCGCTCCTCCTCGGGCTCGTCGGCGGGTGCGTCCTGCGTCGACAGGCTCACCGTGATCGGTGCCGTCGTCGTGCGCTTCTCGAGCGACTTCTGCTGGCTCGTCATCGCCTCGAGGTCCGCCTCGCGTCGGCTCAGCTCGCTCTCGAGCGTCACGACCTGGTCGAGGCCCTCGGCCGAGTCGATGAGCTTGCGCAGGCGCTCGACCGACTTCGTCATCGTGCGCACCCGCGCCTCGGTGTCGGTGTACTGCGCGGTGAGGTCCTCGGCCTCGCTCGAGCGGTGGGTCACCTCGCCGATGTCCGCGAGACGGGTCATCGTCGCGTCGAGGTCGTCGACGGGGACGGTGACGGTGATCTCGGCCCAGTCGCCGCGGTGCCCGTCGTCGGCCCGCGAGTCCTCGCTCGAGACGTAGCCGTCGACCCGGGCGGCCGTGGAGCGGACCTTGGCGGTCGACTTCTCGACGTCGTCGACGGTGATCGACAGGCTCGCCGTGCGGGCGACGTGCGTCCCGCTCGCGACCTGCGTCGTGTTGCCCGCCCGCTTCGACGAGCCCGAGTCGCCCGACCCGGAGCCGGCGGCGCTGTCGGAGCTGCCCGACTCCTGGTCCGCCGCCGAGGTCGCGGACGAGGCGGCGCCGCCCCCTTTCGTCCTGGCTCATCGGTCGGCTGCTCACCGACTCGTCACCGCCGCCGCCTCCGCACCCGGCGAGCGCCAGCCCGCCGGCCGCGACGAGCGCCGCCCACCGTGCCGTCGTCCACCGTGCCGTGCCTGCCGTGGTGCCCATCGTCGTACCCCCTGCGTCGTGCGGCGGGTCGGTCCCGCCGCGGTGTCGTGGGTCTGACGGGAGCGGACCCCCGATCGGTTCCCACCCCCGTCCGCGGGGCTCGAAGCGCGGTGGGAGAGTGGGGCCATGGGTCCGCGGGTCGTCGTCATCGGTGGTGGGCTGGCCGGCCTGGCCACCGCCCACCACCTCCTGCGGTCACGCCCCGACCTCGACCTCACCGTCGTCGACGGCGGTGACCGCCCCGGCGGCAAGGTGCGCCGCGAGCAGGTCGGCGGCGTCTCGTCGACGTCGGCGCGGAGTCGGTCGTGGCCAGCAGCGCCGCCGCCCGGGACCTCGTCACCGGGCTGGGTCTGACCGACCGCCTCGTCCACCCCGAGCCGGTGCCGGCCTCCATCTGGTCCCGCGGGCGCCGGCACGCGGTGCCCGGTCGCACCTTCATGGGGGTGCCCGGCCACGAGACCGACGCCTCCGGTCTCCTCGACGAAGGGGAGGTCGCTCGCGCCGCGCAGCCGGCCCCCTTCGCTCTCGACCGTGACGACGTCACCGTCGCCGAGGCGGTCGCCGCGGTCCACGGCCGGGCGGTCGTCGACCGCATCGTCGAGCCGCTGCTCGGCGGGGTCTACGCCGGCCGCGTCGACCGGCTGTCGCTGCGCGCCACGATGCCGGTCCTGTGGTCGGCGATGGCCGGCGGTCGCACGATGACCGAGGCCGTCGACGGGCTGCTGCCACCCCCGAGCGCCACGCCGCGACCCCGGGTCATGGGACTGTCCGGTGGCATCGGCGGGCTCGCCGACGCCCTCGCCGCGTCGGTGCAGGCCGCGGGCGGCCGGATCGAGACCGGCACGCTCGTGCGACGGATCGAGCGCACTCCGACGGGCTGGCGGGTCGTCACGGGAGCGACCACCGCGCCCCGGGCGCTCGACGCCGACCTCGTCGTACGTCGCGACCCCCGCGACGCCGACGTCGCGGCTCGCTCGCCGACCACGCGCCCGCGGCCTCGA
>NZ_JBNFOF010000227.1:0-4602 GCF_057364645.1 Janibacter sp. CFPM2_SD2 | reverse complement strand
GGTGGCGGCCAGCAGGGTGGCGGCTCGTGGGGCGGTGGCCAGCAGGCCCCGGCCCAGGGCGCTCCCCAGGGTGGCGGCCAGGCCGGCGGTGGCTGGGGCAACGCCCCGAGCTACGACGAGCCCCCCTTCTGATCGATCTCTCGCGCCCGACCCCGGTCGGGCACTGACACCACACCCATCCCGAGGACCAACCTCGGGCTCTCATTGACACGAAGGAGAGCACCACGATGGCCAAGCCCGTAGTGCGCAAGCCCAAGAAGAAGGCCAACCCGCTCAAGGCGGCGAAGGTCGAGAACATCGACTACAAGGACGCGAACCTGCTGCGCAAGTTCATCTCCGACCGCGGGAAGATCCGTGCGCGTCGCGTCACCGGCGTCTCCGTCCAGGAGCAGCGTCGCATCGCGACCGCCGTCAAGAACGCCCGGGAGATGGCCCTGCTGCCCTACTCCTCGTCCAACCGCTGATCAGCGGCCGCGAAGCAAGGAGCAGACAGATGAAGGTCATCCTCACCCACGAGGTCTCCGGCCTCGGTACCGCCGGCGACATCGTCGACGTCAAGCCGGGCTACGCCCGCAACTTCCTCTACCGCCGTGGCCTGGCCACCGCGTGGACCAAGGGTGCGCAGAAGCAGGTCGAGGCGATCGCCTCCGGCCGTGCCGCGCGCGCCGTGAAGTCGCTGGAGGAGGCGCAGTCGATCAAGGGCAACCTCGAGGCCCAGCAGGTCACGATCAGCGCCCACGCCGGTGACTCCGGTCGCCTCTTCGGCGCCGTGACCAGCCGCGAGGTCGCCGAGGCCGTCAAGGCCGGCGGTGGTCCCGAGCTCGACCGTCGCACGATCGAGATCCCGACCCCGATCAAGTCGGTCGGCCCGGCCGAGGCCCTGGTGCGTCTGCACCCGGAGGTCCAGGCCAAGGTCGCGCTCGACGTCGTCGCCGGCTGAGTCCGTCACGACGCCCTGACGAAGGGGGGCGACCCACCGATCACCCGGTGGGTCGCCCCCCCTTCGTCGTGCCCGGGGAGTCCTCCCCATGGGTGCTGGCGCAGGCGTCCCCCTACAGTTGCCCCAGGCCGCCGGGGCCGACGAGACGGGGGAGAAGCATGATCATGCGTACACGAGTCTCGCGCTGGGGGCGGCCGCCGCCCTCGCGCTCAGCGGCTGCTCCTTGGTCGGAGGTGACGACACGGGATCGGACGCCAGCTCGTCGAGCTCGTCGACGTCGTCGGGCGTCGTCAACGGCGATGCGAGCACCAACGGCGCCAAGGAGGCCGGCATCGACCTCGACAACCCGCCGAAGCCGATGGCGGAAGCGACCATCAAGATCAACCAGAACTCCATCGACGAGACGAAGATGGAGCTGCTCGAGCTGCGCCGGAGCGACAACGTCATGCTCGCGACCTTCCGCCTCACCGGCACGGGACGGGGGACGGAGGTCCAGTCGGCCTTCCGGCTGCTCGGCATGACGAGCTTCGACCCGACCTTCATCGACATGAAGCGCCTCGAGAAGTACCAGCACGTGGGCCAGCTGACGAGCAACATGGTGCAGGCCAAGGCGCCCCTGGGAGAGCCGGTCTACGTCTTCACCGCCTTCCCCCTGCCCAAGGACGGGGTCAGTGAGCTGGACCTGCGGATGACCTCGGACTCCCCGTCCATCGAGGCCATCCCGATGCCGAAATGAACGGCCGCAGCCGGCGCGCGCTGATCGCCGCCGCCGTCACCCCGTGCGTCCTGGTCGTCGGGGTCGGGGCGGCCGCCGCCGACGAGCCGCTGAGCATCGACGACCTCCCGAGCATCAGCGACAGCATCGTTGCCTCTCATCTGGAGCCCATCGACGTCCCCGAGGTCGAGGCCATCGACGTCCCGCAGGTGTTGCCCTTCACGCCGGACGTCAGCAGCTCGGGCGGAGACACGGTCGTCACCCTCGACACCGACGTCCTCTTCGACTTCGGCTCCGCCGAGATGTCGGACGAGGCCGCCGCCGCCGTCGCCTCCGCGGTCACCAAGGTGCCGAAGGGGGAGCAGGTCACCGTCGTCGGGCACACCGACTCGGTCGGGTCCACCTCGGACAACCTTGCCCTGTCCAAGAAGCGTGCCCAGGCGGTCGCCGACGTCCTCGGCGAGAAGCGCAGCGACCTGCGCCTGCGGGTCAGCGGCAAGGGCGAGATCCAGCCGGTCGAGCCCAACAGCTCGGGCGGCAAGGACAACCCGGACGGCCGGGAGAAGAACCGCCGCGTGGAGATCCGCTACCGGGGCTGAGGCTGGGTAGTGCTCCCCATGTCGCTCGGGTGGTCGCCGACCTTAAGGTCTGGGTAAAGGAACCACCACGAGCAGGGGGAACCCACCATGTCGCAGCCGCCCTTCGGTCACCAGCCGCCCCAGCCCGGTTACGGGCAGCAGCCGCCTCCGGGCTACGGCCAGCAGCCCCCGCCGCCCCCGGGGTACGGGCAGCAGCACCCCGGCTACGGCGCCCCGAGCGGGCAACCGGCCTACGGCCAGCCCTTCCAGCAGACTCCCGGCGGTCAGCCGCAGCAGCCCGGCCAGTGGGGTCACCAGCCGCCCCCGAAGCAGCAGGGCGGCTCGAACAAGGCGCTCAAGTGGGGCGCCTTCGGCGCTGCCGGTGTCGTCGCCCTCGGTGTCGTCACGGGCGGTGCGGTCCTCGCCTACAACAAGATCGGTGGCGGTGGGGCGCAGCCCGAGGCCGCACTGCCGGCCAGTGCCATCGCCTTCGCGAAGGTCGACCTCGACCCCTCCGCGGACCAGAAGGTCGACGCCTTCCGCTTCGCCCGCAAGTTCCCCGGCATGCGCGACAGCCTCGACGGCGTCGACGAGAACGGCGACCTGCGCAAGGAGATCTTCGACGCGATCAAGGAGGACGGCGGCCTCGAGGGCGTCGACTACGCGCAGGACGTCGAGCCCTGGCTCGGCCAGCGCTTCGGCGTCGCGATCCTGCCGCCGGCGGACGGCGCCCAGGAGCCCGGTGTCGTCGTCGCGCTCGCGAGCACCGACGAGGACGCCGCGAAGCAGGGCCTGTCCAAGGTCACCGGCAGCGAGGGCGGCTACTGCTCCGTCCAGCCCGACTTCGCCATCTGCGGCGAGGAGCAGAGCGTCGTCGACAAGGCGGTCAACGACGCGAAGGGGGCTGCCCTGGCCGACAGCGACACCTTCAGCCAGGACATGGACGACCTCGGTGAGGACGGCATGGTGACCGGCTGGATGGACATGTCCAAGGCGGGCGACATCACCCAGAGCACGCTCGGTGCCTCCGCCCAGACGACCCAGCAGGGCCGGCTGGCGACCGCGCTGCGCTTCGACGGGCCGACGCTCGAGCTCGCCGGCCGGATGAACGGTCTGCCCGCGGGCAGCGTCCCCAACGGCGACGGCACCTCGGTCGGCGACCTGCCGGCGGACACCCTCGGCGCCGTGGCCGTGACCGGCCTCGACGACGCGCTGCGCAAGGCCTGGCCCGAGATCGACAAGAACGCCCGCACCGCCCTCGGCGATGACTGGCAGAGCAGCATCGACTCCTTCACGAGCGAGACCGGCCTGTCCGTGCCCGAGGACGTCGCCAAGGCGGTCGGCTCCGACACGGCCGTCGCCGTCGGCCCCAACGCCGACGAACCGAAGGTCGCGCTGGTCACCAACGGCGACAAGGGCCTGATCGACAAGCTCACCGGCTCGATGACCTCGAGCACCGGGGACGCGCCCCCGGTGACGGTCAAGGACGCCGGCGACGGCCGCACGGTCGTCGCGACGCCAGCGGGCTACGCCGACGAGATCGCGAACGGCTCGGGCCTGGGCGACAGCGACGCCTTCAAGGACGCCGTGCCCGACGCCGACAAGGCCGGCTCGGTCGCCTACGTCGACATCAGCAAGGCCGTCGAGCTGTGGGGCGGTGACATGGACGCCGAGGACAAGGAGAATATCGAGCCGCTCTCGGCCCTCGGTTTCGCGATGTGGGGCGAGGACGACCACGCCGACTTCACCCTGCGGCTGACGACCAAGTGACCCGCCTGCCCGGCACCCGGGGGTTTCCCCGGTGCCGGGCAGCAGGCAGGATGCAGGGGTGACTTCCATGGGGCAGACCGACGACAGCAGCAGGCGCGACGAGTTCTGGGGGCAGGTCGGGCAGGTCGGCGCGCGGCGCGGACCGCTCGGTGACGCCGACGAGGCGGGCCTGTGGCCTGGCGGTTCGTCGGGCTACGTCCACGTGACGACCCCCCACTCGGGCATCGCCGCCACCGACGGTCTCTCCGCTGCCGGTGCAGACGGCAGCTCCCTCGGCCTCGAGGTCTACATCGAGGGCCGTGAGCTCGTCGACGGTGCCGAGGGCGAGGGCCGCTGGCTCGTCACCGCGCTCGAGGAGGCCGCCGGTGCGCTCGCCGCGGCCGGACCGGACGCGGTCACCGCCGCTCTGGCCGACCACGACCTGATCTCGCTCGAGATCTCCGCAGGTGACGCGCCCGCGGACTGGGTCGCCGACGGTCTCTCGGGCTGCTGCTCGGCGTCGAGCTGCCCGGCCGCCCGCAGACGATCGGGTCGTGCGCGCCTGTCGATCAGTCCCCTGCGCCCCTCGGAGCTGGCGGTCGTCGTCGCCGAGGGCGCCG
>NZ_JBNFOF010000226.1:0-4696 GCF_057364645.1 Janibacter sp. CFPM2_SD2 | reverse complement strand
CGGCCTCGGCGTCGGCGAAGCGGGCCGCGAAGCCCGCCGGGTCGAGGTCGGCCTCGAGGCGACGTCGTACGACCTCGGCGCGCACGTGCGGGTCGCGGCTCGCGGCGACGTGCACGGTCAGGCCGAAGCGGTCGAGCAGCTGTGGGCGCAGCTCGCCCTCCTCGGGGTTCATCGTGCCGACGAGGGTGATCCGGGCCGGGTGCGAGATCGAGACGCCGTCGCGCTCGACGGTGTTGCGGCCCATCGCCGCGGCGTCGAGCAGCACGTCGACGAGGTGGTCGTGGAGCAGGTTGACCTCGTCGACGTAGAGGATGCCGCGGTGGGCCTCGGCGAGCAGGCCGGGCTGGTAGGCCGCCTCGCCGTCACCGAGCGCGCGGCGCAGGTCGAGGGAGCCGACGACGCGGTCCTCGGTCGCGCCGACCGGGAGCTCGACGAGCCGGGCCGGGCGGGTCGTGGCCGCGCTCTCGTGCGGGCCGTCGGGGCAGTCCTCGTCGCGGTCGGGGTCGCAGCCGAAGCGGCACTCGCTCGCGACCCGCTGCTCGGGCAGCACGGAGGCGAGGGCCCGGACGGCGGTCGACTTGGCGGTGCCCTTCTCGCCCCGGACGAGCACGCCGCCGATCTCGGGGGAGATCGCGCTCAGCAGCAGTGCCGACGTCAGCTCGTCGGCGCCCACGAGCGCGGTGAAGGGGAAGGTGGGGGTGCGGGACCCGGTGCGGCTCACAGCGGCGGCCTCCTGGCGAGTGTCCACGCTCGCCGTCCGACGACTCATCGCGGGTTCGCGACGACGGGCACCGACCGAGTGTCTGGCTCTGGCCGTGTGGGCCGTGACAGTGGCGGGACCGCTCCGGAGTTGCACCGGATTCCTCGGCGGGGTGCCTGGGCGAGATCCTCTCACAGCGGGGCAAGGCCCTAGGGTGGGCGTCCGTGATCGAGGTCGTGGGTATCGGGGACGACGGGTGGTCCGGCCTGGACGAGGCCCGACGCGCCCTCATCACCGGTGCCACGACCCTCCTCGGGGCGCCGCCACCTCGACCTGCTCGCCCCCCACGCGCCGGACGCCCGGCTCGTGCCCTGGCCCAGCCCCCTTCGCCCGGCGTGCCCGCACTCGTCGAGGCGCACCCCGACGCCGTCGTCCTCGCCAGCGGCGACCCGCTGCGCTCCGGCATCGCGACGACCCTCATCGACGTCGTCGGGGCCGAGCGTGTCCGCGTCCACCCTGCCGTCGGCAGCGATGCCCTCGCCCGGGCCAGACAGGGCTGGTCCGCGGAGGAGACGCTCGTCGTCACGACGGTCGGGCGCGACCTGCGCGCGCTCCTGCCCCACCTGACCGACGGTGCCCGTCTCGTCGTCCTCCTCTCCGACGGTGACGGTCCGGCCCGTCTGGCGGCCCTGCTCACCGAGCACGGCTGGGGCGCAACGACGCTCACCGCTCGCTGGCACCTCGGCAGCCCCGACGAGGGCGCCCACTCAGCCCGCGCCGACGGCTTCGCCGAGGCCACGCCCGACCTCGTGCTCGCCTGCCTCGACGTGCGCGCCGACGACCCCCACCGTGGCCGGCGCGACCGCTGGCCCCGGTGCCCCGGCCGCCCCGAGGACTTCATCGACCACGACGGCCAGCTGACGAAGCGCGACGTGCGCGCGAGCGGCCTGGCCCGCCTGCGTCCCACGCCCGGTGCGCGACTGTGGGACCTCGGCGCCGGCAACGGTTCCGTGGCCCTCGAGTGGTGCCTGGCCGTCGATCGCGCGACCGTCACCTGCGTCGAGCGCGACGCGACCCGTGCCCAGCGCATCCGCGACAACGCCGCTGCCCTCGGCCTCGCTGCTCGTCGACGTCGTCGTCGGCGACACCGCCAGCACCGACCTGACGACGCTGCCCGCACCCGATGCGGTCTTCGTGGGCGGGGGGCTCGACCCCGACCTGCTCGACCGGGCCTGGTCCTCCCTTCGCCCCGGCGGACGGCTCGTCGCGCACGCCGTGACGCTCGAGGGGGACGCGGCACTCATCGGCCTGCACGCCCGCACCGGGGGCGAGCTCACCCGCCTGTCGGTGGAGCGGGCCGTGCCGCTCGGGCGCTTCCTGTCGTGGACGCCCGCCCGCACCGTCACCCAGCTCGCCGCGATCCGCACCGACTCCGAGGACCAGACATGACCGTTCACTTCATCGGCGCCGCCCGGTGCCGCCGACCTGCTGACGATCCGCGCGACCCGACTGCTCGCGGCGAGCCCGGTCTGCCTCTACGCCGGCACCTACCTCGACGCCGCCGTCCTCGAGCACTGCCCCGAGGGCGCCCGGCTCGTCGACACCCAGGACCTCGACCTCGACGGGATCACCGCCGAGTGCGTCGCCGCGCACGAGCGCGGCGAGGACGTCGCCCCGGCTGTGCTCCGGCGACCCGAGCGTCTACTCCGCGATCGCCGAGCAGACCCGCCGGCTCGACGCCGCCGGCGTGCCGTGGGACATCACGCCCGGCATCGCCGCCTACGCCGCGACCGCCGCCCGGCTGGGCCGCGAGCTCACCGTGCCCGAGGTCGCCCAGTCCGTCGTGCTCACCCGCGCGCAGCGCGACTCGACGGCGATGCCGTCGGGGGAGAGCCTCGAGGCCTTCGCCGCGACCGGTGCGACCCTCGTGCTGCACCTGGCGATCCGCCGCGCCCGCGAGCTCGCGGACCGGCTCGCCGAGCACTACGGCGCCGACTGCCCAGTCGCCGTCGCCTACCGGGTGGAGCAACCCGAGGAGATCGTCCTGCGCGGCACCCTCGCCGACATCGCCGACCAGGTCGAGGCGCACGACCTGCGGCAGGCCGCGATCATCGTCGTCGGGTGGGCGCTGCGGGCCGAGGGCTTCGTGGAGTCGCACCTCTACTCGTGCCGCCGCGCGGCCGGGCGCGAGGAGCGGACGGCGGCAGACATCCCGGGTGGGCTTCGCTAGTCTCGGCCGCAGCCTTCGCCTCCACCTGGGGGAACCCGGTGAGAGTCCGGGACGGTCGCGCCACTGTGAGCGGGTCTTCCGCGAGTCAGGAACTCCGGGGCGAGGGCTGCCGCGGTCGGACGCGTCATCCGGCCAGAGAGAGAGTGCACCGATGCACATCGCCGAGGGCTTCCTGCCACCGATCCACGCCGCCGCGTGGACCGCTGTCGCCGCCCCCTTCGTCATCCATGGCACCCGCAGTGCCGCCCGCGTCGTGCGGGACAACCCGAGTGCCCGCCTGCTGCTCGGCGCTGCCGGCGCCTTCACCTTCGTCATGTCGGCGATCAAGCTGCCGTCGGTCACCGGCTCGAGCTCGCACCCGACGGGCACCGGGGTCGGCGCGATCATCTTCCGCCCCCCGGTCATGGCCCTGCTCGGCACGATCGTGCTGCTCTTCCAGGCGCTGCTTCTCGCCCACGGTGGCATCACGACGCTCGGGGCCAACGTCGTCTCGATGGCCGTCGTCGGGCCCTGGGTCGGCTACGGGCTCTTCCGGCTGCTCGCCGCGGCCCCCTTCGTCGTGCGGGTCTTCGTCGGCGTCGCGATGGCCAACCTCGCCACCTATGTCACGACCGCCACGCAGCTCGCGCTGGCCTATCCCGAAGGGGGATTCGTCGAGGCGTGGGGTCGCTTTCTCGGGATCTTCGCCGTGACCCAGGTGCCGCTCGCGATCGTCGAGGGCCTCGTCGGCGTGCTGCTCCTCAATGCCCTCATCGCGTGGGCGCGGCCCGAGCTGGAGGACCTGCAGGTCGTGCCCGCCGAGACCGTCGAGACCACGGAGGCCGCTCGTGCGTGAGTCCACCCAGACCCTCGGTCGGCGCGGCGTCGCGCTCGTCGTCGGCGCCATCGTCCTCGTCCTCGTCGTCGCGCTCTACCTCGGTGGCCGGGCGGCCTCGGGTGAGGAGGAGGCCTTCGGCGGGTCCGATGCCGCCGCGACCGCCCAGATCGAGGAGGCCGGTCACGAGCCGTGGTTCGAGCCGCTCCTGCCGCCCGCCGGTGGCGAGATCGAGTCGGGCCTCTTCGCCCTTCAGGCGGGTCTCGGCGGTCTCGCGCTCGGCTACGTCTTCGGCCGGCTCCGGGGCCGCCGCGCGGTGCCGGGTGGCGAGGGCGACGGGTCGCGCACGTGAGGCTCTCCCTCGACGACGCCGCGTGGTCCTCCCGGTGGCGGACCCGCTCGACGCTGGAGAAGTCCCTCCTCTGCCTGGGCCTGCTCCTCGTCGCCGCGACGACCACCTCGATGGCGGTGGCCGGGCTCGTCGGGGCCTGCGCCGTCGGCCTCGCGGCGCTCGCCCGGGTCCCGGTCGGCGTGTGGCGGCGGGCGATGCTCGGGCCGGCGGTCTTCGTCGGCATCGGGGCCGTGACCATCGCGGTGACCTTCGGCCCCGGTGACCTGTGGTCCTTCGGTCCTGTCGGCATCGACACCGGGAGTGCCTCCCGGGCCGCGCTCGTCGCCGCCCGGCGCTCGCGGCCACGAGCGCGATGGTCCTGCTGGCCGCCACCACCCCGATGGTCGACCTGCTCGCGGGCCTGCGCCGGGCGCGGGTGCCGGAGGTGGCCGTCGACATCGCCGCGGTCACCTACCGGATGGTTTTCGCCCTGCTCGACGCCGCGTCGGCGATCCGGGGCCGCGCAGGCCGGGCGGCTGGGCTACGCGAGCGGCTGGGCCGCGCGACGCTCGGTCGGTCAGCTGTGCGCCGCGGTGCTCGTCGCGGCGTGGGACAAGGCCC
>NZ_JBNFOF010000225.1:0-4794 GCF_057364645.1 Janibacter sp. CFPM2_SD2 | reverse complement strand
CAGCCGCCCGGCAGCGGGTCGCCGGCCGCAGGGCACCGGTCGCGGCCGGCCGTCGATGCGGGCGCTGCCCGACGACGAGCCGCGCAGCTATGTCCACCAGATGCGCACGGCCGCTCACCGCTGGTGGCGACCGTTGCTCGCCCTGGCCGCGGGTGTGGGGACCTGGCTCGTGCTCGCGACGGTGCTGAGCATCGGGTGGTTCATCGCCGACCCCTCGCTCCTCGAGGCCTCGAGCGCCACCGAGATCGACCCCTCGGACCCGCTGACGATGCTCATCAGCAACCTGACGCTCGCCGCGCTCATCCCCGCGACGCTCGTCGCCACCCGCGTCGGTCACTGGCGGCCGATGGGCAAGGTGTGGTCGGTGACCGGGCGCATCCGGTGGCGCTGGCTCGGCACCGCCTCGCTCGTCACCCTCGTCGTCTGGGGTGGTTATCTCGCGGCGACGTGGGTGCTCTCGGGCGAGGAGCCCACCGAGCGGCCCGAGCACTGGCCCTGGCTGCTCGTCATCACCCTGCTCACGACGCCGCTGCAGTCCGCCGGCGAGGAGGTCGCCTTCCGCGGCGGGCTCATGCAGGGCGTCGGCGCGTGGATCCGCCGCCCGGTCGTCGCGCTCGTGGTGACGACGGTCCTGTCGGCGGTGATCTTCGCGCTGGCGCACACCTCGCTCGACCCGTGGGTGCTGCTCGACCTCGGCGGCATGGCGGTCGCCTGCTGCTACCTCACCTGGCGCACCGGCGGCCTCGAGGCCGCCATCGTGCTGCACGTGGTCAACAACCTCGTCATCATCGTCGGCCTGACCCTGCTCGGTGGGCTCGACACCGCCTACGTCACCGAGGACACGACGAGCACCGCCGCCTCGGGCGGGCTCGGGGTCGTCGCCACCTTCGTCATGACGGCGATCCTGCTGTGGCTGGCCCGGCGCTCGGGCATCGCGCCCCGGGGCTTCGGCCGCCCGGCCCTCTCCCCCGACCGCGCCGTCCCCGCGCCCAGGTAGGCCGCATTTCCCTAAGGTCGTGCGGCGAGGTCCTCGGCGAAGGACGCGATGATCCGGGCGGCGCCGTCGACGGCGCTCACCTCTCCGGTGCGCACGCCCGGGGTGATCTCGGCGAGCAGCTCGCGCACCCGCGGCGAGCGCCGCACGGCGTCCCGCAGCTCGGAGTCGACCATCGCCCACATCCACTCGCGCTGCTGCTCGGCCCGACGGGCGTGCAGCGATCCCTGCGCCTCGAGCCACTCGCGGTGCTCGAGCACCGCGGCCCACACGTCGTCGAGCCCGTCGCCGGTCTGCGCGCTGCACGTGAGCACCGGGGGGCGGCGGGCGTCGGGGTCGGAGTTCATCAGCCGCATCGCGCCCGAGAGCTCGCGAGCAGCGACCCGGGCGTCGCCGGCGTGCTCGCCGTCGGCCTTGTTGACCGCGATGACGTCGGCCATCTCGAGGATGCCCCGCTTGATGCCCTGCAGCTGGTCGCCGCCACGGGCGAGGGCGAGCAGGAGGAAGGTGTCGACCATCTCGGCGACAGCGACCTCCGACTGACCGACGCCGACGGTCTCGACGAGCACGACGTCATATCCAGCGGCCTCGAGGACGAGCATCCCCTCACGGGTCGCGCGGGCGACACCGCCCAGGTGCGCCCCCGACGGCGAGGGCCGGACGAAGGCGTCCTCGCTCGCCGTCAGCTGCGCCATCCGGGTGCGGTCACCGAGGACCGACCCACCGGTGCGCGAGCTGCTCGGGTCGACGGCGACGACGGCGACCCGGTGCCCGCGCTCGATGAGGCGGGTGCCGAGGGCGTCGATGAAGGTCGACTTGCCGGCACCGGGGATGCCGGAGATGCCCACGCGCATGCCCTGCCCGGTGTCGGGGGCAATGAGCGCGAGCAGCTCGCGAGCCCGCTCCCGGTGGTCCGGGCGCGAGGACTCGACGAGCGTGATCGCCCGGGCGATGTGGGCGCGCGAGCGCTCCCGCACCCCCCGGGCGAGGTCGGCGACCGACTCAGGCATCGGTGCCGGCGGCCTGCTCCCGCAGGCGGTCGACGAGTCGGCCGGCGCCTCGGCGATGACCGTGCCGGGCGGGTAGATGTCGTCGGCCCCGGCGGCACGCAGCTCGTCGAAGTCCTGGTCGGGGATGACACCACCGACGACGATCATCAGGTCCTGGCGCCCGAGCGCGTCGAGCTCCTGGCGCAGCGCCGGCACGAGGGTCAGGTGACCAGCGGCCAGCGACGACACCCCGACGACGTGCACGTCGCCCTCGACGGCCTGACGGGCCACCTCGCCGGGGGTCTGGAAGAGCGGGCCCACGTCGACGTCGAAGCCGAGGTCGGCGAAGGCCGTCGCGATGACCTTCTGCCCGCGGTCGTGACCGTCCTGGCCCATCTTGGCGACGAGGATGCGGGGGCGACGCCCCTCCTCCTGCTCGAAGTCCTCGACCTTGGCCAGGACCTCGTCCACGGCGCCGCCCTTGCCAGCCTCGTCCCGGTACACACCGGAGATCGTACGGATCTGCGCGGTGTAGCGGCCGTAGACCTCCTCGAGCGCCGCGGAGATCTCGCCGACGGTGGCCTTGGCGCGGGCCGCGTCGATGGCCAGCGCGAGGAGGTTGGTCTCCATCGTGCCGCCGTCGGCCTTGGCCGCCTCGGTGAGCGCTGCGAGAGCCGCGCGGGTCTCCCCTTCGTCACGCTCCGACCGCAGGCGCTCGAGCTTGGCGATCTGGGAGGCGCGGACCGCGGCGTTGTCGACCTTGAGGATCTCGATGGCCTCGTCGGCGGTGCTCTCGGTGACCGGATAGGTGTTGACGCCGATGACCGGCTGCTGGCCGGAGTCGATGCGCGCCTGGGTGCGGGCGGCCGCCTCCTCGATGCGCATCTTGGGGATGCCGGCCTCGATCGCCTTGGCCATGCCGCCGGCCGCCTCGACCTCCTCGATGTGGGCCCAGGCCCGCTGCGCGAGGTCGTGCGTCAGGCGCTCGACGTAGGCGCTGCCGCCCCACGGGTCGATGACGCGGGTCGTGCCGGACTCCTGCTGGAGGACGAGCTGGGTGTTGCGCGCGATGCGGGCGGAGAAGTCGGTCGGCAGCGCGATCGCCTCGTCGAGCGCATTGGTGTGCAGGCTCTGCGTGTGGCCCTGCGTCGAGGCCATCGCCTCGACGCACGTGCGCACGACGTTGTTGTAGACGTCCTGCGCCGTCAGGCTCCAGCCGGAGGTCTGCGAGTGGGTGCGCAGCGAGAGCGACTTGGCGCTCTTCGGCTCGAAGTTCTCCTTGACCAGGCGCGCCCACAGCAGGCGGGCCGCGCGCAGCTTGGCCACCTCCATGTAGAAGTTCATGCCGATGGCCCAGAAGAAGGACAGCCGCGGCGCGAAGGCGTCGACGTCCAGGCCCGCCTCGCGGCCGGCGCGGATGTACTCGATGCCGTCGGCGAGGGTGTAGCCGAGCTCGAGGTCCTGCGTCGCCCCGGCCTCCTGCATGTGGTAGCCGGAGATCGAGATGGAGTTGAAGCGCGGCATCCGCTGGCTGGTGAAGGCGAAGATGTCGGAGATGATCCGCATCGAGGGAGCCGGCGGGTAGATGTAGGTGTTGCGGACCATGAACTCCTTGAGGATGTCGTTCTGGATGGTGCCGCTCAGCTGCTCCGGGCTCACCCCCTGCTCCTCGGCCGCGACGACGTAGAGGGCGAGGATCGGCAGGACCGCGCCGTTCATCGTCATCGACACGCTCATCCGGTCCAGCGGGATGCCGTCGAAGAGCGTGCGCATGTCGTAGATCGAGTCGATGGCGACACCGGCCATGCCGACGTCTCCCTCGACCCGCGGGTGGTCGCTGTCGTAGCCGCGGTGGGTCGCCAGGTCGAAGGCGACGGACAGGCCCTTCTGCCCCGCGGCGAGGTTGCGCCGGTAGAAGGCGTTGGACTCCTCGGCCGTCGAGAAGCCGGCGTACTGCCGGATCGTCCACGGCTGGTTGACGTACATCGTCGGGTAGGGACCGCGGAGGAAGGGAGCGGCGCCGGGGGCGGTCTCGAGGAAGTCGAGGTCGGCGGTGTCGGCCTCGGTGTAGACCGGGGCGACCTCGATCTTCTCCGGGGTCTCCCAGCCGTCGGCCGCACCGGGGGTGGCGTCGAGGGCCTCCTGCCAGCGCTCGGCGGCGTCGGCGGACGGGACTCCGTCGCCGAGGTCGACGGTGTCGAAGGTGGGGATCTGCGCGCTCATGCGTCTGCTCCTGCCTGCGTGGCGCCGCTGGGTTCGAGGAGATCAAGAAGTTCTGCGAGGAAGTCCACGATGTTGATGCCGTCGCGGACCTCGCCGTCGACGGTGGTGTCGCCGACCTCGGTGGCCTTGCCGGCGACGAGGATGCGCTGCACACCGGCATCGCGAAGGGAGGCGACGCCCGCCTCGGCATGTGCCTCGTAGCCGCGGGCGGAGGAGGCGAGGATCGCGACGGGCGCGCCCTGCGCGGCGCTCGCCACGGCGCCCGGGTCGCTACCCTCACCGACCTCGACGACCTCGGGGCGGATGCCCGCGACGCCGAGGAGGTTGGTGACGAAGGTCAGGCGGGCGGTGTGCTCCTTGGCCGGGCCGAGGGCGAGGACCGGCACGCTGACGTCGCCGGCGGCGGTGCGCTCGCGCAGCGCCTCGAAGACCTCGCTGTCGCGGCGACGCGGCAGGCCGCCGGTCGGCTCGGTGCGCGGCGTGCGGGTCAGCAGGGTCTCCCCCGCGAGCGGGAAGGTCGAGGTGCCGGTGATCGGCATCGCCCGGGTGGCCAGGGCCTCGTCCCGCTCGGCGCGGGTGGCGGCGAGG
>NZ_JBNFOF010000224.1:0-4804 GCF_057364645.1 Janibacter sp. CFPM2_SD2 | reverse complement strand
CGCGATCTCGCGCCACCGGGGGGCCGTGGCCGGCCCGCGGCCCGGCGAGGGGCGTGGGCGATCTCGTGGAGCACGGTGTCGCGCACCTGCTCGGGCGAGTGCAGCTCGGTGAGCGGGCCGCTCAGCCCGATGGTGCGATCGGCCGAACGGCACACCCCGGCACGTCGCTTGGCCCGGTCGACGACGAGATGCCAGCCCTGCAGGCCGTGCTCGTCCATGAGCCCCCGTGCCATCTCGCGTGCCGCCCCGATCTCCATGTGCAGGAGCGTAGGCGCTGGGTCGCACGCCTCCCGACCACGCGATGACCTGGGGACGACCCCCTTCGCCGGTGGGAGCCTGTGGACAGTCACGCCGGGAATAGGTGCGCTGTGCACGGGGTTGCCGACGGGTGTGATCCCGAAGCTCTCCCTCCTCGACCTGGCCACCGTGGGCCGCGACCAGCCGATCAGCGAGGCGCTCGCCGACACCGTCACCCTCGCGCAGCGCGCGGACGACCTCGGGGTCTTCGAGCGCCTCTGGTTTGCCGAGCACCACAACATGTCGCGCATCGCCTCCGCGGCGACCTCCGTCCTCATCGCGCACATCGCCTCGCGCACCGAGCGGATCCGCGTCGGCTCCGGCGGCATCATGCTGCCCAACCACTCGCCGCTCGTCATCGCCGAGCAGTTCGGCACCCTCGCCGAGCTCCACCCCGGCCGCATCGACCTGGGTCTCGGACGCGCCCCCCGGCACCGACGGCCAGACCCTGCGCGCGCTGCGCACCGACCCGCGCGCCGCCGAGGCCTTCCCGCAGGACGTCCGCGAGCTGCAGGGATACCTCGCCGACGAGTCGCAGGTCGACGGGATCCACGCCTACCCCGGCCGCGGCACCCGCGTGCCGCTCTACATCCTCGGCTCCTCGCTCTTCGGAGCCCAGCTCGCCGCCGCCTACGGCCTGCCCTATGCCTTCGCGTCCCACTTCGCGCCCGACGCCCTCGAGCAGGCCGTGCGGGTCTACCGCGAGCGCTTCACCCCGAGCGAGCAGCTGCAGCAGCCGCACGTCATCGCGGCGCTCAACGTCATCGCCGCCGACGACTCCGCCGAGGCCGCCGAGTCCGCCGACCGGGTCCTGCGGGCCCGGGTGCGGATGCTCGCCGGCCGGGTCGGCTCGGGCAGCCTCGACGAGGAGATGGTCACGGCGCTCATGGACACCCACGTCGGTGCCCAGGCCCGCCACATGCTCACCCACACGGTCGTCGGCAACCCCGACGAGGTGGCCCGCGGGCTGGCCGACTTCGCCGCCCTCGCCGACGCCGACGAGCTGATCATGACCAACCCCGCCCCGGAGCTGGCGCAGCGGATCCGCACCCTCGAGATCGTCGCCGGGCTCCGCGAGACCGGGAGCTGACCCCCCTTCGACCCTCCTGACGAAGTCCTGACGGCGCCTGCCCGATCCTTGACGGCGCGAGGATGGAGTCGTGGTGCGGGCGCCGCATAGCGTCCCAGTCACGAAGGCGATACGACCGTGTCGCCGGGTGATGAAGGGAAACGCCACATGAAGCGCACCACCACACGCGCTGCAACCGTCCTGGGTATCGCGGCCACGATCTCGATGGGAGCGGCGAGCCTCGGCTACGCCGACGGGAGCGACGAGCCGACCTACCAGGAGTACAAGGCACAGACCTACCAGGACCCGACGGACCAGCAGTACATCGTCAACGGGGACATCCCGCTGGCGGGGGAGAAGCAGCTGCGCGAGTTCTACCAGGAGCTCGTCAACCCCCAGTACGAGAGCCAGCTCATCGTCAACACGGTCTACGGCAAGGACGACGTGTGGAGCGCCACCCAGGCGCAGAACCTCACCTACTGCGTGAGTGACCGCTTCGGCTCCGACAAGGCGGCGATCGTCAGCGCGATGCAGGCCGGCGGCAACCAGTGGGAGTCCGCGAGCTCGGGTGTCGACTTCACCTACGACTCGAGCCAGGACGCCAGCTGCACGACGCGCAACTCCAACGTGCTCTTCTCCGTGGAGCCGGTGAGCGGGGCGAGCTACGTCGCCCGCGCCTTCTTCCCGAGCACCGCGAAGTCGACCCGCAACGTCCTGATCAACACCGACCAGATCTTCTCCTCCGGCTGGGCCGCGCAGAACGTGCTGGCCCACGAGCTCGGCCACGCCCTCGGCTTCCGCCACGAGCACACCCGCCCCGAGGCCGGTACCTGCTTCGAGGACAACAACTGGCGTCCGCTGACGCCCTACGACTCGTCGTCGATCATGCACTACCCCCAGTGCAACGGATCGTCCGACGACCTGAGCATGACCGCGGCGGATCGCGAGGGGATCCGCTCGGTCTACGGTTCCTGAGCCTCTCCCCCCAGCTCGGGAACCACCCTGGGAAGGGATACCCCCTTCGCCCCGGATTTCCTCCCCCGCGAAGGGGGGCGTCCTGTCTCCGGGGGTGCCCCACCCTCGCCTGACCGCACCCTGACGAAGTCCCGACGATGGTGGTCGGATCCTTACCCGACGCTGGTCCGCGAGGGCCCTTCACGGTCATACATTCCCTTCACCCGGATGGCGCGACCGCGCCTCCGACGAGACGAAGGATGACCAGATGAAGCGTGTTGCGAGCGTGCTGGCGATTGCCGCCACCGTGTCGATGGGCGCCATGAGCGTCAGCAACGCCGCGTCGAGCGACGAGCCGACGTACGACGAGTTCAAGACGCAGACCTACCAGGACGCGGACCGCCAGTACATCGTCAACGGCGACATCCCGCTGGAGGGCGAGAAGCAGCTGCGCGAGTTCTACCAGGAGCTCGTCGCGCCGCAGCAGAGCGATGCTCTGATCGTCAACACCGTCTACGGCAAGGACGACGTCTGGACCGCGACGCAGGCCAAGAACCTGACCTACTGCGTCAGCACGAAGTTCGGCTCCGACCACGGCCGCGTCCGTGACGCGATGGCCAGCGGTGCGGCGCAGTGGGAGTCCGCCTCCTCCGGGGTGAACTTCACCTACGTCTCCAGCCAGGACAAGAGCTGCACCACGCGCAACAACAACGTCGTCTTCTCGGTCGAGCCGACCAACACGACGCAGTACATCGCGCGGGCCTTCTTCCCGAGCACGTCCAAGCGCAGCCGCAACGTCCTCGTGAGCACCAGCCAGCTCTTCAACGCCGGCTCGTGGACCCCGAGCAACATCCTCGCCCACGAGCTCGGCCACACGCTCGGCTTCCGTCACGAGCACACCCGCCCCGAGTCGGGCACGTGCTTCGAGGACAACAACTGGCGTCCGCTGACCCCCTACGACTCGGCGTCGATCATGCACTACCCGCAGTGCAACGGGTCGAGCGACGACCTGAGCATGACCGCGTCGGACCGTGAGGGCATCCGCTCGGTCTACGGCTCCTGACGCACCCCTGGGGCACTCGGCGCCCCCTTCGTCACGGCTCCTCCCCGTGACGAAGGGGGCGTCCGCGTCTGCCCCCGCGGCCGGGGTGGTTCTCGATCCCTGAGGTGCGAGGCCGCCGCGGCCGGGGTGGTTCTCGATCCCTGAGGTGCGAGGCCGCCCGCGGCCGAGCCTCGAAGGGCACGATGGGGGCATGGACGAGATCGAGGCCTTCTGGCAGCGCGCGCAGCAGCACGCCGACCTCGCGCAGGTCAGCTCCTACACCGGGGTCAACCCGCTCGCGGTGATCCGCCCGCCGGCATGGGCCTTCGGGGCGACGCCCGACCAGGCCGACGAGCTGCTCGAGCTCGTCCTCGCCGGGGACAAGACGGCGACCGCTTCAGCGCTCTGGGACTACGAGGCCGAAGGGGAGGACCTGCCCACCGAGGGCACGCTCGGCATCGTGGTCGACGGCTCGGGCCGCCCGCGGGCGCTCGTCGTGACGACCCGGGTGCGGGTGGTCCCCTTCGACGAGGTCGATGCCGACCACGCCCGGGCGGAGGGCGAGGGGGACCGCTCGCTCGAGCACTGGCGGCAGGTCCACGAGCGGTTCTTCACCGAGCACCCGAGCCACGACCGCGCCTTCGCCCGCGACATGCCCGTCGTCCTCGAGGAGCTGCGGGTGCTGCACGCGGAGTAGCCCGCGTCAGACCCGGTGCCGCAGCCCGGTCGCCCGCTGGGTGCGCCGGGTGACCGCGGCCCGCACGGCCTCGACCGAGCCGACGAGCGTCACCGACTCCTGGGCGCGGGTGATCGCGGTGTAGAGCAGCTCGCGGGTGAGCAGGCGAGAGTCGGCGTCGGGCAGGAGCACGGTGACCGATCGCGCCTGGCTGCCCTGGCTCTTGTGGATCGTCAGCGCGTGGGCGGTGTCGACGTCACCGAGCGTCGAGGCGGCGTGGACGATCGGGGCGTCCGGCTCGCCGAAGACCCCGACGACGCGGTGGTCGGCCCGCAGCGCCATGACGCCGGTGTCGCCGTTGAAGAGGCCCAGGCCCCGGTCGTTGGTCGTCACGAGCAGCGGCCGGCCGACGACCTGGCGACCGAGGTGGTCGCTCGACTCGGCGAGCCAGCGCTCGACCCGATCGTTCCACGGCCCGACGCCCCACGGTCCGTCGCGGTGGGCGCACAGCAGCCGGTGCTCGCCGAGCTCGCGGAGAACGTCGGCGTAGCGGCCCGCGAGGGCGAGGTCGCGCAGCCGCTCGGCGTGGGTGAGCAGCCGGGGGCGCAGGGCCTCGTCGGCCTCGATGACGTCGTCGACCGGCAGGTGCTCGACCGGGCCACCCGGGCCGGCCTGCGCGAGCCAGCTCGAGCACCCGGTCGGCGTCGCCGACGCGCACGCCCTCGGCGAGGCGCCGATCTCGTGGCCGAAGCGTGCGAGGTCTGCA
>NZ_JBNFOF010000223.1:0-4819 GCF_057364645.1 Janibacter sp. CFPM2_SD2 | reverse complement strand
GGCGAAGGGGGGCATCGCACAGGTCGTCGCCGAAACGGTCGCGCGATCAGCGTCCCCCGCGACGAGGCCGCCGAGGCCGCGCTCGACGTCGCCCGACGCTTTCCCTCGCCGCACGCACCGACACCCCGCGCGTGGAACCTGCGCGACCTGCCGGAGGAGCCCGGGCCGACCTGCTGCCGGGGGGTGATCCCTTCGACGTCGTGGCGGGTGCCCCGCCCGCGCCGGGGCCGGTGGGTGAGGACCTGGTGGCGCTCGTTCCGCTGGGGCTGCTGACGCCGGCGATGGCCGCGGCGCTCGAGGGGACGCTGCGCATCACACCCTGGCGCTCGGTCGTCGTGCCGGGGGGCGCGCGGGCCGAGGAGCTCGCGGCGGCCGGCTTCGCGACGTCCCCAGACTCACCCTGGACCGTCCTCACCGCCTGCGCCGGAGCCCCCTCGTGCGGGCGGACGACCACCCGCACGCGCGACCTCGCCCGGGAGGCCGCCCCCTTCGTCGACGTCACCGGACCGGCCGTGCACGTCATCGGCTGCGAGCGCTCGTGCGGCCACCCCGCCCGCGCCCACGCGACCGCCCTCAACCCCACCAGCGCAGCGGATGTCGTTGCGGCACAACACGAGAAGGCTTGATGAACCCCCTTCGCCAACCGCCTCGCCGGTACGACTACGTCACCGACGGGCAGGAGATCTACCGCCGCTCCTTCGGGATGATCCGCGACGAGGCCGACCTCAGCGGTCTGCCCGCCGACCTCCACGGGGCTGCCGTGCGGATCATCCACGCCGCTGGTGACGTCGGCATCACGAGCGAGATCGCCGGCCACCCCGAGGTCGCCGCTGCCGCCCACGCTGCGCTCGTCGCCGGGGCGCCGATCCTCACCGACAGCAACATGCTCGCGCAGGGCGTCACCCGCCGCCGCCTGCCCGCCGACAACGAGGTGGTCTGCACCCTGCGCGAGCCGCAGGTGCCCGACCTCGCCGCCCAGTGGGGCACGACCCGCGCGGCCGCCGCCGTCTCCCTCTGGGGCGAGCGGCTCAAGGGTGCCGTCGTCGCGATCGGCAATGCGCCGACCGCCCTGTTCCACCTGCTCGAGCTGCTCCACGACGGCGCCCCGCGTCCCGCCGCGATCATCGGGATGCCCGTCGGCTTCGTCGGGTCCGCGGAGTCCAAGGTCGCGCTCGCCGAGCACGACCTGCCCCGGCGGCCCGGTCCCCCTGGCTCGTCGTCCACGGCCGCCGCGGCGGGTCCGCGATGGCCGCTGCCGCGCTCAATGCCCTCGCCCACCGGGACGAGCTGGCATGAGCGGCGGCCGCTTCTACGGCGTCGGCATCGGCCCCGGCGACCCCGAGCTCATCACTCTCAAGGCCGCCCGGCTCATCCGTGACGCCGACGTCATCGCCTACCACGCGGGCACCGGAAAGCAGTCGCTCGCGCGCTCCATCGCCGCCGACCTCATCCCCGAGGGCGCCATCGAGGAAGAGCTGCGCTACCCGGTGACGACCGGTTTCACCGACCACCCTCGCGGCTACTACGGGGCCCTCGCCGACTTCTACGACGAGTGCTGCGACCGGCTCGAGACCCACCTTGCTGCCGGCCGCAGCGTCGTCGTCCTCGCCATCGGCGACCCGCTCTTCTTCGGCTCCTTCATGTACGTCCATGACCGGCTGAGTCCGCGCTACCCCACCGAGGTCGTCCCCGGGATCACCTCGCTGTCCGCCGCCACCGCCGCGGTCGCGACCGGCCTGTGCCGTCACGAGGACACCCTCACCGTCCTGCCCGGCACCTTGCCCGTGCCCGAGCTGGCTCGGCGTCTCGCCGACACCGATGCGGCGATCATCATGAAGCTCGGCCGCACCTTCGCCGGTGTCCGAGAGGCCCTGCGCCAGGCAGGGATGCTCGAGCGTGCCGTCTACGTCGAGCGCGCGTCCTACCCGGGCGAGCTCGTCATGCCGGCTGCCGAGGTCGACGAGGGCCGGGTGCCCTACATGTCGATCGTCGTCGTCCCCGGCGAGGGGCTTCGTGACGATGCCGCCGGCCGGGCCGCGGACTTCGCGCGGCTGACGGGTGGTACGGAGTCCCCTGATCTCGAGGGTCGGCCGCGGGCGGCCTCCCACCTCGATCAGCAGGAGGTGGGCACGGTGCACGTCGTCGGTCTCGGGCCGGGGCCGGACCACTGGCTGACGCCGCAGGCGAGCGAGGTGCTCGCCCGGGTCGACCACGTCGTCGGCTACGCGCCCTACGTCGCGCGGGTGCCGCAGCGCGAGGGCCTGACCCGCCACGCCTCCGGCAACTCCGTCGAGCTCGACCGCGGGCGCCTGGCGCTCGACCTGGCCCGCGAGGGGGCGGACGTCGCGCTCGTCTCGGGTGGTGACGCTGGGGTTTTCGGCATGGCGACGGCGCTCTTCGAGTCGCGCGAAGCGGCCTGTCCGACGACCCCGGCTACGCCGACGTGCCGGTCGAGGTCGTGCCGGGCGTCACCGCCGCGCACGCGGCGAGCGCCCTCGTCGGTGCCGTCCTCGGCGGCGACCACGCCCTGGTCAACCTCAGCGACAACCTCAAGCCGTGGGACGTCCTCGCCGCACGGCTGACCGCGCTCGCGACGAACGACATCTCGATCGCCCTCTACAACCCGCGCTCCCGCTCCCGCCCGGACACCCTCGGCGCCGCCCGTGACCTGCTCGTCGAAGCGGTCGGCCCGGACCGCGTCGTCGTCGTCGCGCGCCACGTCGGCCGCGACGAGGAGTCGTCGTGGGTGACGACCCTCGGCGAGCTCGACGTCGAGGCCGTCGACATGGGCTGCCTCGTCTCGTCGGTGCCTCGACGACCCGGGTCACCGACGACGGTCGGGTGTGGACCCCGCGCTCGGTGGACTGACTGCCGTGCACAAGAGGTCGCACTGAGGGCGATCTGGCGCGGTCAACGCCACGAGATGCACCAGGCGACCTCTTGTGCTCACCCCCAGAAGGGCGGCGGTCCTGCCGGTGCGTCCTCGCGCGGCGACGGCAACCGGGTGCCGTCTCCCCACCCCTTCGCCCAGTCCGGCACGTGGCTGGGCGGCGGCGTCATCCCGAGCATCGGCCACAGCCGGTCGGTGTCGACGCCCTTGCCGCGCTGGAGGAAGCGCATGCGCACCAGCGCCTGCGCGCTCACCTGACCGTCCACGACGAAACGCTGCTCGAAGAAGACGCTGACGCGGTCCCAGCCGGCGATCACGGTGTGCAGCTCGTAGGCCTGCAGCGGCTGCAGCGAGCTGCGGAAGGTCATCGTCTCCTGCATGACGACCGGCGCCACCCGCTTGCGCACCTGCGCCAGACCCCACCCGGAGCGGATCGCCAGGTCGATGCGCCCGAGGTCGGCCATCGTGAAGTAGACGCCGTTGTTCATGTGCCACGCGAAGTCGATGTCGTTGGGCAGCACCCGCAGCGGCAGCACGGCGACCTCGCCGGGGGCGACGGGCCCGCGACGCCTCGCGGTCGCGACGGTCCACAGGATGCGGGGGACGCGGTTCATCGTGGGTGTCCTCGGGTCTCGGGCAGGGCGAAGGGAGCGTAACCGCGCCTCGTCGCGGCGGCGGGGACGAGTGTCGGTGGTGCCTGTCACGCTGGGTCGATGGCGACGATCTACTGCACCGCGACGAGTCTCGACGGCTACATCGCCGACGACGAGGAGAGCCTGTCATGGCTCTTCGCGACGCCGGCCCACGACAAGGACCCCGGCGGGAGGTACGGCGACGGGGACAGCCTCGACTTCGACCAGTTCATCCCGACGGTCGGGGCCGTCGTGTGCGGGGCCAACACCTATGCGTGGGTGCACCGCGAGCTGACGCACGACGGGCGGGACTTCGCCTGGCCCTACGAGCAGCCCTCGTGGATCGTCACGCACCGCGACCTCGACCTGCCCGAGGGGGTGCAGGCGCACGCGGGCGACGTGCGCGAGCTGCACGCCGCGGCGACCGAGGCGGCAGCGGGCAAGGACGTGTGGATCGTCGGCGGCGGCGACCTCGCCGGTCAGTTCGCCGAGGCCGGGCTGCTCGACAAGGTGTGGGTCCACCAGACGCCCGTCGTCCTGGCGCCGGCGCTCCCCTGCTGCCGCGGCGCCTGCGGCTGCGGCGCGAGCGGGTCGAGCGGGACGGGCAGTTCACGGCCATGCTCTTCGAGGTCGTCGGGCCCGAGCCGCGACGAGCCGGTGAGGTCGACGGCGCGGCCGAGGTCTACGCCGAGGGGTGAGCCGCGGCTACCGTCGAGGGGTGAACCAGCCGCCCTTCGAGCACGAGGTCCCCTTCGACGCGTCGGCGCGCGAGCAACTCCTCGCATTCGTCGACGAGCACCGAGGGGCACTGGGCCGCTGCCTCGAGGGCCTGACCGAGGACGAGGCACGCCGCAGCCTGGTGCCGTCGCGCACGACCCTGCTCGGGCTGGTCAAGCACGCCACCTTCGTCGAGCGCGTGTGGTTCGACGAAGGCGTCCGCGGCCGCTCGCGCGCCGAGATCGGCATCCCCGCAACACCCGACGAGTCCTTCGCGCTGACCGCCGAGGACACCATCGCCTCCGTCGTCGCGGCCCACCGACAGGCCTGTGCGGACGGCCGGGCCGCGATCGCCGACCTCGATCTCGACGACGTGGTGACCGGCAACCGTCGGGGGCCGCTCCCCCTTCGCTGGGTCCTCCTGCACGTGCTGCGCGAGCTCGCCCAGCACGCCGGCCACGCCGACATCCTGCGCGAGCAGGTACTGGCCGCCCGCGAGGGCTGACCCCGCGGTTTATCGGGTGACCCGAGAACCGGTGGGACGCGTGGGACGACCCGAGCGCCACCGCCACCTCGGCGC
>NZ_JBNFOF010000222.1:0-4820 GCF_057364645.1 Janibacter sp. CFPM2_SD2 | reverse complement strand
TCCCGGCGGCGGCGCTCCAGCGACCCGGTCGGCCGGTCCGCCACACGAGGACCGCCAGCAGCAGGCCGGTGACCCAGGCGGCGACGGCGGAGGGCAGCCGGGCGGCGACGCGGGTGTCGCCGAGGACGAGCTGGGCCACCGCCATGAGCTGCTTGACGAGCGGTGGGTGCTGCGCATTGACCAACCAGTCGCCGTGGAGCATGCCGACGGCGGCCTGGTGGTAGTAGAGCTCGTCGCCGGCGAGGTGCGCCGCATCGAGCCGCCAGCCGATGGTCAGGGCACCGACGACGCTCGCGGCGAGCAGGAGGAGGTGTCGGGCCCGGAGGCGAGCGGTCAGAGCCGCTCCACCACGTAGTCGATGCAGTCGAGGAGCGCCGACACGTCGTCGGGGTCGACGGCGGGGAAGGTCGCGATGCGCAGCTGGTTGCGCCCCAGCTTGCGATAGGGCTCGATGTCGACGACGCCGTTGCGCCGCAGGGTCGCCGCGACGGCGGCGGCGTCGACGGACTCGTCGAGGTCGACCGTCGTGACGACCTGCGAGCGGGCCGCGGGGTCGGTGACGAAGAGGTGCGTGTGCTCTCCCTTCGTCGCCCAGTCGTGGATCCGCGACGAGGACTCGGCCGTGCGGGCGGTGGTGAAGTCGAGGCCGCCGGAGGCGAGCATCCAGCGCACCTGCTCGGCCATGAGGGCGAGCGTGGCGACGGCCGGGGTGTTGAGGGTCTGGTCCTTGCGCGAGTTGTCGATCGCGGCGGTCAGCGAGAGGAAGTCGGGGATCCACCGGTCGGTGGCGGCGATCTCCTCGGCCCGGGCCAGCGCCGCCGGGCTCATGATCGCGAACCAGATGCCGCCGTCGGAGGCGAAGGACTTCTGCGGGGCGAAGTAGTAGGCGTCGGTCTGCGCGATGTCGACGGGCAGGCCGCCGGCGCCGGAGGTCGCGTCGACGAGGACGAGGGCGCCGTCGTCGGCCCCCGCCGGGCGCTGCACCGGCGCCATTGACGCCGGTCGAGGTCTCGTTGTGCGGCCACGCATAGGTGTCGACGCCCGCGACCGCCTCGGGGAGGCTCAGCCGCCGGGCTCGGCCGTGCGGACGTCGGGGTCGGCGACGAAGGGGGCGCGGCGGGTGACCGCGGCGAACTTGCCGGAGAACTCGCCGAAGACGCAGTGCTGGGCCCGCTCGCGGACCAGGCCGAGGGCGGCGATGTCCCAGAAGGCGGTCGAGCCGCCGTTGCCGAGGACGACCTCGTAGCCGTCGGGCAGGGAGAAGAGCTCGGTCAGGCCCTCGCGCAGGTCGCGCACGAGCCCGCGCACCGGCGCCTGCCGGTGGGAGGTGCCCAGGACGTCACCGGCGATCGACTGCAGGTAGGCCAGCTGCTCTGGGCGCACCAGCGAGGGGCCGGAGCCGAAGCGGCCGTCGCGGGGCTTGCGCTCGTCGGGGATGATGATCGCGTCGCTCACGGGCCCGAGTCTGACCTACCGGGCGCGGCGGTTGCCACCCGGTCCCAGATGCCGTGCGGTCAGGGGGTCTTGGCCAGCTCCGAGCCGCTGGGCGCGGTGATCGAGACCGGCTCGCCCCACTCGGAGGCCAGGAGACGGGCGGTCGCGCCGTTGAGGGTGAACTCCATCCGGCGGATGAGGTCGTCCTCGTCGAGCCACACGTCGTAGATGACGGTCTCGGGTGCGCCCGGGGCGGGCTTCATGCCGAGCTCGCGCAACGACGTCGCGGTGTCGACGGTGGCCGTGTAGTGGGTCGTCGAGACGCCGCCGACGTCCTCGGTGCCCTTGTTGCCCGCCTTCTCCACCCCGGCGACGAAGGCGTCGAGCTGGCGGCGCATCGACAGGATCTGCACCTGGTCGATGGTCGTCTTGACGAGGGGGTTGGTCGAGTCCTCGTCGACCTTGACCCACTTCGGGGGCTGGGCGAGGTAGTACTGCCCGTCGACGAGCCGGTAGCCCAGCTGCTGCCCCGCGAGGGAGACGTCCATGTCGAGGGAGTCGGCGGACAGGTCCTGCACACCGGTCGCCGAGGCCTGCGACTGGCCGGCGATCTTGGCCGTCACGTCGATCTTGACCGTGGGGTTGGCGTCCACCGCCGCCTCGAGGCGGTCGGTGAACTCCGCGGCGTCGAAGGGGGCGCCGGTGTCGGTCGAGGTCGACGACGAGGTGCTCGAGGACTTCGTCGAGTTGGACAGGGTCGGCTCGTCGGAGTCGGCGTCGGAGTCCGTCGTGGAGCCGGAGGTCGAGCGGGGCGAGCTCGTGCTCGAGCCGCCCGGTGTGCTGTCCTTGCCGCCGCCGGGGGTCGGCGTCGAGGAGTTGGACACGCTGTCACCCCCCGTCCCGGCGGTCGGCCCGGGGCCGCCGTCACCCCCGCACGCGGAGAGGGTGAGGGCGGTCGCGAGCGCGAGCGTCAGGGCGGGGGAGCGGCGTCGCATGCGGCTCAGGCGCCGGGCAGCTGGTCGTAGCCGGCGACCTCGGTGATCGCGCGCGGGCCGTGGCCGATGTAGTTGCTGCTCGGGCGGATGAGGCGACCGGTGCGCTTCTGCTCGAGGACGTGGGCGGCCCAGCCGGCGGTGCGGGCGCAGACGAAGAGCGGGGTCATCATCTCGCCGGGGACGTCGGCGAAGTCGAGCAGGACCGCGGCCCAGTAGTCGACATTGGTCTCCATCTTGCGGTCCGGGTAGCGGTCCGCGAGCTCGGCGATCGCGGCCTTCTCCAGCTCGAGGGCGACCTCGTAGCGGGGCGCGCCCAGGCGCTTGCAGGTGTCGCGCAGGACGGCGGCGCGCGGGTCGTAGGCCCGGTAGACGCGGTGCCCGAAGCCCATGAGGCGCTCCTTGCGGTCGAGCGCGTCCTTGACGTACTTCGTCGCGTCGCCGGTGCGCTCGACGCCCTCGATCATGTGCTGGGCACGCGAGGGGGCGCCGCCGTGGAGCGGGCCGGACATCGCGCCGACGGCGCCGGAGAGGCAGGCCGCGGCGTCGGCGCCGGTCGAGGCGATGACGCGGGCGGTGAAGGTGGAGGCGTTCATCCCGTGCTCGGCGGCGGAGATGAAGTAGGCGTCGATGGCCTCGACGTGCTTCGGGTCCGGCTCGCCGCGCCAGCGGATCATGAAGCGCTCGACGATGTTCTTGCCCTCGTCGACGCGGGCCTGCGGGACCATCGCGGAGTTCTGCCCGTGCGCCGACTGGGCGATGAAGGACAGCGCCATGACCGAGGCGCGGGCCAGGTCGTCACGGACCTGGGTGTCGTCGATGTCGAGGAGCGGCTTGAAGCCCCACAGCGGCGCGAGCTGGGCCAGGGCCGACTGGACGTCGACGCGGATGTCGCCGCTGTGGACCGGCAGCGGGAAGGGCTCGGCGGGCGGCAGGCCCGGGTCGAAGCTGTCGTCGACGAGCAGGCCCCAGACCCGCCCGAAGGAGACCTTGCCGACCAGGTCGTTGATGTCGACCCCGCGATAACGCAGGTTGCCGCCGGCCTTGTCCGGCTCGGCGATCTCCGACTCGAAGGCGACGACGCCCTCCAGCCCGTGCTTGACCTCGGTGTCAGTCATCTCGGTGGCCTTCCTTCGTGCGCAAGGTGATCTCAGGGCCATTCTGCACGTTCCCGACGACAGGACGATCCCGGGGCAACCAGCCGGTAGCATGCCCGGGGCCACGCAGACGATCGACGAGGAGCTCCGGGTGGTGCGTTCACGCCTCGGGTACAGCCCGGCTCTCGACGGGGTGCGAGGCCTCTTCATGCTCTGCTTCATGGCCTACCACTTCGGGGTGGACCAGCTCGCCGGCATGTGGGTGTGCATCAACCTCTTCTTCGTCCTGTCGGCCTTCCTCATCACCCGACTGCTCGTCGAGGAGCGGGTCCAGCACGGTGACATCGACGTCTGGGCCTTCTACCGGCGCCGTGCCCGCCGGCTCCTGCCCGGGCTCTTCCTCGTCCTGACCTTCGTCCTCGTCTACGCGGTGCTGTGGGCCGACGACGCGGTCCGCCGCAAGATCGGCGGCGACGTCCTCGCCACCCTCGGCTACGTCATGAACTGGCGGCTGATCGCCGAGGGTGACCAGTACTTCGGGACGAAGGGAGGGGAGTCCCCCCTTCGTCATGCCTGGACCCTGGCGATCGAGGAGCAGTTCTACGTCCTCGTCCCCTTCGTCATCCTCGGTCTGATGCTCTGGGCCCGCACGCGCCGGCGGATGGCCCTCGTGCTGCTCGCCGGTGCCGTCGCCAGCGCGGTGTGGACCGCGGTCGTCGGCTTCCACGACGCGAGCGACTACCCCCGCGTCTACTACGGCACCGACACCCGCGCCCAGGCCCTCTTCATCGGTGCCGCCCTCGGCGTGTGGCTCGCCCCCGGGCGCAGCGGGGCGCTGCCGTCCTTCTCCCGGCCGGTCGTCGCCGTCGCCGGGGTGGTCGGCGTCGTCTCGAGCGTCTTCTCCTTCGTCGTCGTCGGGCCCTACTCGGGCTGGATGTTCAACCTCGGCGGCATGTTCTTCTTCGCGCTCGGCAGCGCGCTGCTCGTCATCGCCTGCGTCGACGAGCGGCCGAGCTGGGTGCACGCGATCTTCGGCTGGCGGCCGCTGGCCCACGCCGGCCGACTTTCCTACGGCCTCTACCTGTGGCACTGGCCGATCTGGCTGGCCGTCGGCAACGGCCGGCTCACCGACAACGCGATCATCGAGTTCGTCCTGTGCGCCGTGCTGACGATCGGCATCGCCCAGCTGTCCTACCAGTACGTCGAGCGCCCGGTCATCAAGCGCGGCGTCCGCGGCCTGCTGCCGTCCGTGCGCACCCCGGTCGTCGCGACCCTGCTGCCGGTCGCCCTGCTCGCC
>NZ_JBNFOF010000221.1:0-4840 GCF_057364645.1 Janibacter sp. CFPM2_SD2 | reverse complement strand
CGATAAGGGGTATCCAGCTAGCGTCGAGGCGACGCCCCCTTGTCGTGCCCGGGGTGGGCCGGAGGCTCAGGAGGCGACGGCCGCCAGGCGCGCCGTGCCCTCGGGGCGGGAGGAGATGAGGGCGTCGAGGTCGATGACGTCGTCCTGGTAGCGGTCGGCGAGACCGAGCACGGAGCGGATCACCGACTCCAGACGTCGGCCGGTGCGCCCCCAGTCGAAGGAACTCGCGTAGAGCCGTGCGGTGCGGCCGAGCTCGCGGCGCAGCGCGTGGTCGTCGACGAGGCGAATGACGTGGTCCTCGAACTCGCTCACCGAGTCGGCGAGCAGGCCGGTGCGGCCGTGGACGATCGACTCGCTCGGGCCGCCGGCGAACTCGTAGGCGACGGCGGGCGTGCCGTGCAGGCCGGCCTCGACGATCGTCAGGCCCCAGCCCTCCTTGTGCGAGGGCATGACGACGACCCAGGCGCGGGCGAGCAGCTCGTGCTTGCGGCTCTCCTCGACGAAGCCGTGCAGGTGGACCCGGTCGGCGACGCCGCGGGCACGCGCGTGCTCGGCGATGGCGTCCTCCCAGTAGCCGCCGCCGACGACGTGCAGCTCGAGGTCGGGGTGGGTCATCGCCCGCGAGGCGAGGATGTCGACGGCCTGCTCGACGTGCTTGTGGGGCACGAGCCGCCCGAGGAAGAGCATCGTCGGCACCTCGGTGCGCTCGAGCCGGGCATAACCGTCGAGGTCGGAGGGGCGGTCGTTGCCGGAGTAGACGAGGTCGACGCGGCCGGGGTCGACGCCGAGGTCCTCGAGCTCGCTGCGGGTGGACTTGGAGACCGTGACGTAGCGGCTGCGCCGATAGACGAAGGGGGCGACCCGGGACTCGAGGAACCACCCCAGGCGGGCGACCTTGGCCCCGAAGACCGCGGCCCACTGGTCCCGGTGGACGTGGTGGACGATGTTGACGACCGGGGTGCGGCCGGCGACGAGCGGGGCCCAGAAGGGCACGCCGTTCTGCACGTCGAGGATGACGTCGTAGTCGTCGCGGTGGCGCAGCACGTGCCACATGCCGTGGAGGTAGACGCTGAACTTCGACCCGCGACGCACGACGTCGACGTCACCGTGCCGAGTGCGCGGGCTCGACCCGGCGAAGGCGGCGGTGAAGATCGTCACCTCGTGACCCTGCTGGGTGAGCACCTCGGAGGTGCGCTCGGTGAAGGTCTCGGCGCCACCCGCCTCGGGGTTCTCGCGGTCACGCCAGGACAGGTAGAGCACCCGCAGCCGCTGCGTCGGGGTGGTCGTGCTCTGGGTCATCATCGCTCCTTGCCGGCCACGTGGGTGTCACGGGCCGACGGATAGGCTAACGCCGTGAGTTACCCAACGGTAGGCGTAGGCCCCGATCGCCGGTGTGAGATGTGCGGCGCTCCCGTGCGCGGCCAGGCGCTGCGCGGAGGTTGCGTCGTCGAGCGCTGCGAGCGCTGCGGCCACCTCGAGCGCGACCTCGAGCGCTGCCCGGCGCACCACCGCGACCTCGCCTACGGCGGCGAGCCGACCCTCGACCGCATCCGGCTCGACCTGACCTACCGCGAGCTCGTGCGCGACGGCGTGCCGAGCCGGGTCTTCGAGGTGGGCTTCGGCGCGGGCTCGATGCTGCGCCGCTTCCTCGACGACGGGGCACAGGTCGCCGGCGTCGACCCGGACCAGCTCGGCATCGACGTCGACGAGCTCGTGCGGGCGCAGGGCGACCTGCGCACCGGCGGCATCGAGGACGTCACCGACCTGCCCGGCGAGCAGGACCTCGTCTACGGCATCCACGTGCTCGAGCACGTCACCGATCCGCACGCCGCGCTGCGCTCGTCGCTGGAGCTGCTGCGCACCGGCGGACGGGCGAGCTTCATCACGCCCGCCGGCGACAGCAGCGGTGTCGACCGCTACGGGGCCGCCTGGTGGATGCTCGAGGACCCGACGCACATCCGCTTCTTCACCGCCGACTCGCTGGCGCGGGCGGCCGAGCGGGCCGGCTTCGTCGACATCGAGGTGCGCCGTCTGCTGCTCGACAGCCTGAGCGTCGACGCCGCGAGCCTCGCTCGGGGCGGTGGCGCCCCGGCGAGCGCCCGCGAGGTGTCCTCGGCTCGAGGTCCGTGCTCGCGGCGGCGGTGGCCAGCGTGCCCCTCGTCATCGGCCAGCGGGTCGTGGCACCGCGCAGCCGTCCCACGCTGCAGCTTCTGGCGCGTCGTCCATGATGGTGGGGTGCCGATGACCCCCGCCCCGATGCAGCGCCGTGGGCTGCGCCGGTCGGTCCGCCTCTTCCGCGCCTTCCTCCTCGAGCAGACGCAGCCGGAGGTCTTCTACTCGACCCTCGCGAGCGACTCGATCGCCCTGCTGCGTGAGCACACCGACCTCGCCGGCCGCACCGTCCTCGACGTCGGCGCCGGGCCGAGCGAGTTCGCCCGCGCCTTCCGTGCCGAGGGCGCGCGCTACGTCCCGGTCGACCACGACGCCTCGGTCGCGTCGGTGCGTGACGGGGGAGTCGTCGGAGACGCCCTGCGCCTGCCTCTGGCCGACGGCAGCGTCGACGTCGTCTTCTCGAGCAACATGTGGGAGCACGTGCCGGACCCGGAGGCCGTGGCCGACGAGATGCTGCGCGTGACCCGGCCCGGTGGTGTCGTCCTGCTGTCGTACACCAACTGGCTCTCCCCGTGGGGTGGGCACGAGACCTCCCCGTGGCACTGGCTCGGCGGCGAGCGGGCGATCCGCCGCTACGAGCGCAAGCACGGGCACCTGCCCAAGAACCGCGTCGGCGAGACCCTCCATCGGGTGAGCGTGCGCCAGGGCCTCGACTGGGCGAAGGGGGCGGACGCGCAGGTTCTCGTGGCCCGGCCGCGCTACCTGCCCGACGCCTTCGCGGCCGTCCTGCGGGTGCCGGGTCTGCGCGAGGTCGTCACGTGGAACCTCCTGCTCGTCCTGCGTCGCCGATGACCGCGGTCGAGGCGGTCAGGGGACGCCTCCAGCGCCTCGCCGCGACCCTGCTCGTCGCCGTCCTGCCCTGGCTCGTCGCGCCGGGCACGCTCCAGCCGGACACCAAGACCGATCTCGTGCTCTCCCCGGCGCGCTACCTCGGCCGTGCCCTGTGGGCCTGGAACGACCACACCGGCATCGGCGAGCTGCAGAACCAGGCCTACGGCTACCTCTTCCCGATGGGGCCGGTCTTCCTGCTCGGCGACGCGGTCGGCGCCCCCGGCTGGGCGGTGCAGCGGGTGTGGTGGACGCTTCTGCTCGTCGTCGGGTTCGTCGGTGCGGAGCGGGTGGCCCGGCGTCTCGCGGGCCTGCCGACGGTCCCCGCGCTGCTCGTCGGCGGCGCCTTCGCGCTGTCCGCCCCGGGTACTGACCGTCCTGTCGGAGATCTCGTCGAGGTCTGGCCGCAGGCGGTCGCGCCGTGGCTGATCCTCGCGGCGGCGAAGGGGGTCGCCCCCGGAACGACGGCCGGTGACCGGCGTCGGATGGCCGTGGTCACCGGGCTGCTCGCCGCGTGCCTCGGCGGGGTCAACGGCGACCGTCTCGCTCGTCGCGCTCGTGCCGGCAGCCATGTGGCTGCTGCTCGCTCCCGCCGGGCGGCGCCGCGTGCGCGCGCTCGCGTGGTGGTGCCTCGGTGCGGCAGCGGGGGCTGCGTGGTGGCTCGGGCCGCTGCTCGTGCTCGGCCGCTACTCCTACCCTTTCCTCGACCACATCGAGGTCGCCTCGACGACGACCGCCGTGGCCTCGGTGACCAATGTGCTGCGCGGCGCCAACCACTGGATCGCCTACATCCTCACGGCGGGGGAGCACCCGACCTGGCAGTCCGGCTGGGTCCTCGCCCAGTCCGTCGACGCGATCATCGCGACGTCGGTGCTCGCCGGCCTGGGGCTCGCCGGGCTCGTGCGGCGGCGCCCCGAGCGCGAGGGCGCGCACCTCACCCGGTGGGCCCTGGCACTCGTCCTCCTCGGGGTCGTCGCCATGGCAGTCGGACGGTCCGGCTCGGCCTCCGGCCGCTCGCGGAGATCGTGCAGCGGTGGCTCGACGGACCGCTGGCGCCCTTCCGCAACGTCCACAAGGCCGACCTCCTGGTCCGGCTGCCCGTCGCGATCGGGGTGGGGCTGCTCGCGCACTGGGCGACGCGCGTGGAGCGGGGGGCCACCCCCTTCGTCCGACAGCTCGTCGTCGTGGCGACGGTCCTCGCCCTCGTCGGCTCGCTCGCCCCCGTGTGGGCCGGCCGCGTCGGAGATGCCTGGGCGCCGACCGACGTGCCGCAGACCTGGCGCGCCGCGGCGAGCGAGGTCGACACGATGGCGTGCCAGCGACGGCGGGACGACCCGTCGGTGCCTGCCGGGCGCCTCGCACCGCGGACTACACGTGGGGTCGGGTGCACGGACGAACCCCTGGGGCGCTCGCCGCGTCGCCGGTGCTGGCCCGTGCCGCCGCGCCGCTCGGTCACCCCGCAGCCACCCGCGTGCTCGACGAGGTCGACGAGCTCGTGGCCACCGGCAGGCGCCAGCCGCAGCTGGCGACGGGACTGCGCCGGCTCGGCATCTCGCGAGTCGTCGTGCGGGGTGGTCTCGACCCCGACGTGGGGGCCGTCGACTCCCAGAGCGTCGCCGCCACCCTCGCGGCATCACCCGGCCTGACCCGGGTCTGGTCGCGTGGTGACGGCTCGGAGGAGGTGAGCATCTGGCGCCTTGACGTGCCGGCAACGCCGGTGTCCGTCGTGCCGCAGGGCGGGCGTCGTGGGCGTGGCCGGGGGCGCCGGAGGCGTGGTTCGCGCTCGTCGCCACCGGGCTGCTCGACCCCGCAGCGGTCACGACGACGGCCGGGGGGTCCG
>NZ_JBNFOF010000220.1:0-4882 GCF_057364645.1 Janibacter sp. CFPM2_SD2 | reverse complement strand
CCCGCCGCGACATCGCGGCGGGCGCCCCCCTTCGCTGTGCCCGGGGGCCCGGGGCGGGGGTGGATCAGGTGCGCTGGTTGAAGGTCAGGTAGTAGCGCAGCTGGGTCGAGGTCTGGATCGCCCAGGCGACCTCGACGTTGACCGTCGAGGTGCGGCTCGAGTCACCGGGGACGGGCGCGGTGCACGTGGCCGTGCGGCCCTTGATGAGGACGATGCCGCCGATGCAGTTGATGTCCGACTTCGTGTGGCCGTACTGGCTCATGCCACGCGCGATCTGCCCCTCGAGGTCGTCGGCGCTCAGCTGGTGCCGGCTGCTCGTGTTGGGCGTGCCCGCGGGGGCCGGGGGGACCGACTGCGTGGACGACGGCGAGTAGGTCGACGAGGGTGTGGTGGTCGTCGACGGGGTCGTCGGCTCCGTGGTCGGCTCGGTGGTCGGCTCGGTGGTCGTCGTGGGCTCTGTGGTCGTCGTGGGCTCTGTGGTCGTCGTGGGCGGGGCCGTCGACGAGGCCGTGGTCGTCTCGTCGTCATCGTCGCCGAGCGCCACCAGACCGATCCCGCCGCAGCACACGAGGGCCAGGACGAGGGCGACCGCGCCAGCGATCCAGGCCCACGGCGGGACGCCACCCTTGGTCGGCGGGGTCCCGCCGGGGTGACCTCCGTAGGGGTTGGTGCCCTGCTGACCGTACGGCTGCTGGCCGTAGGGCTGCTGACCGTACGGCTGCTGCTGTCCCTGCGGCTGGCCGTAGGGCTGCTGACCATGGGGCTGCTGGCCGTAGGGCTGGTGGGGACCGGGCTGGCCCGGAGGGGTGGGCGGCTGCGTCATGACTCTCCCTGCTCGTGGTGCGCCGGGAGGCTGCATGCTGGTGTTCCCCCCGGAAATGCCTGTCTGTGTCCTGCAACCCAACGGTAGGCCAGACCCGCGAGCGCGTGCAGGCCGGGCAGGCGCAGCGCGACCCCGACGGGCCGCACCCACCAGCGCGAGGCGAGGAGCACCGCCGCGACGGCGTCGTGGCCGGAGGCGATGGCGCCGTCGGCGCCGACCCACTGCAGCGCCTCGTCGCACTGCTCCTGCGTCAGGCCGAGCGAAGGGAGGTCCAGCCGCTGGCTCGGGGCGACGTCGTAGTCGGCGGGAGAGCGACGCAGGCGCCGGACGACGAGGTCGGCGCAGGTCGTGCACATGCCGCAGTCGCCGTCGAAGACGAGGATCGGACGCATGGACCGATCGTCCCACGTGCTGGGACGGATCCGGCCGCGTCACAGAGGATTAACGCGCACGGGCGAGCGGAAACAGCGCCGTAACATCGCGCGCCCGGAGCCGAAACGGCGCCGCACGAGGGTTCATCCCATGAGTCCAGCCATCACGCCCCTTGCGGCGAACCCACCAGCGATCGACACGTCGGCGACGGCCTTCATGATCATCTGCGCACGCTCGTGCTGCTGATGACTCCGGGCCTGGCCCTCTTCTACGGCGGCATGACCCGCGCCAAGTCGGTGCTCAACATGATGATGATGAGCTTCGGCGCCATGGGCGTCGCGGGCGTCGTCTACGTCCTGTGGGGCTACTCGATGTCCTTCGGCGGGTCCGACATCGGCGGCATCTTCGCCAACCCCTTCGACAAGTTCGGCCTGCGCGGTGTCGCCAGCACGGTCGAGGGCGTCACCGGGACCGTCGGGGCCGACGGCATGCCGGTCATCGACGTCTTCGGCGCCGACGTCTTCATCCCCGAGGTCCTCTTCGCCGGCTTCCAGCTCACCTTCGCGATCATCACGGTCGCGCTCATCAGCGGTGCGATCGCCGACCGGGCGAAGTTCTCCACCTGGCTGGTCTTCTGCGCCATCTGGCTGACCGTCGTCTACTTCCCGATCGCCCACATGGTCTGGGGCGGCGGCCTGCTCTCCGGCGCCGAGACGAGCGTCGCCTCGTGGCTCTTCGGCAGCACCGACGGCGCGGCCACCATCGCGCCCATCGACTTCGCCGGCGGCACCGTCGTGCACATCAACGCCGGCATCGCAGGCCTCGTCCTCGCGCTCGTCGTCGGCAAGCGCCTCGGCTTCGGCAAGACCGCGATGCGCCCGCACAACGTGCCGCTCGTCATGATCGGCGCGGGCCTGCTGTGGTTCGGCTGGTTCGGCTTCAACGCCGGCTCGGAGCTCGCCGCCGATGGCGTCGCCAGCCTCGTCTGGGTCAACACCACCGCCGCGACCGCGGCCGCGATCCTCGGCTGGCTGCTCGTCGAAAAGCTGCGTGACGGTCACGCGACCTCCGTCGGTGCCGCCTCCGGTGTCGTCGCCGGCCTCGTCGCCATCACCCCGGCCTGCGGCGCCCTGTCGCCCGTCGGCTCGCTCGTCCTGGGCCTCGTCGCCGGTGCCCTCGCCGCGCTCGCCGTGGGTCTGAAGTTCCGATTCGGCTACGACGACTCGCTCGACGTCGTCGGCGTGCACCTCGTCGCCGGGCTCTGGGGCACCGTCGGTGCCGGCCTGCTCGCCACCGACGGCGGCCTGCTCTACGGCGACGGCTTCGACCAGACGCTGCTGCAAATCGTCGTCGCGCTCATCAGCCTGGTGATCTCCGCCGTCCTCACCTTCGTCATCGCGATCGCCCTCAAGGCCACAATGGGCTGGCGCATCGCCGAGGACGACGAGGTCTCCGGCATCGACTCCGCCGAGCACGCCGAGTCCGGCTACGACCTGGGCGGTGTCGGCGCGAGCCGGGCCCGCTCGGTCCTCGGCTCCACCCTCCCCACCCGCGCCGACACCGTCACCGAGAGCGAGGTCCGGGCATGAAGCTCGTCACCGCCATCATCAAGCCCCACCAGATCGACGACGTGAAGGAGGCGCTGGAGTCCTTCGGCATCACCGGCATGACGGTGAGCGAGGCCAGCGGCTACGGACGCCAGCGCGGCCACAGCGAGGTCTACCGCGGCGCCGAGTACACCGTCGACTTCGTGCCGAAGATCCGCCTCGAGGTCCTCGTCGAGGACATCGACGCCGAGTCCGTCGTCGGGGCTGTCGTCAGTGCCGCCCGCACCGGTCGGATCGGTGACGGCAAGGTCTGGGTCACGCCGATCGAGGACGTCGTGCGCGTGCGCACCGGGGAGAAGGGAGTCGAGGCGATCTGAGCCTCGGACCCCACATGACCCGCACCGGAAGCGACATGCGATCCGCGCGGCTCGACCTCGCCGGCACCCGGGAGTTCACCCTCCCCGGTGCCGGCGAGGCACGCCGGGCGGCCATCGGCGAGGCGACCCGCAGCTGGCTGACCGACCTCTACCGGGAGGCCGTGGGGGAGCGCGAGGGGATCGCGCTCGCCGCCGTGGGCTCACTCGGCCGCGGCTGGTCCGGGCCGCTGAGCGACCTCGACCTCGTGCTCGTCCACGACGGGCGCAGCATCCGCCCCGGCGATCTCACGGCCATGGCCGACCGGCTCTGGTACCCGATCTGGGACTCGGGCCTGGCCCTCGACCACTCCGTGCGCTCGTCCGCCGAGTGCCGGGCCGTCGCCCGCGACGACCTGTCCGCGGCCGTCGGCCTGCTCGACCTCTCCCTCGTCGTCGGTGACGAGGAGCTCGTCGCCGGTGTGCGCTCCACCGTCGCGCACGACTGGCGCTCCGGGGCCCGCACCCGGCTGCCGCAGTTCGTCGAGACGGTGCGGGCCCGTCACCACCGGCACGGCGACCTCAGCCAGCAGGTCGAGCCGGACCTCAAGGAGGCCCTGGGCGGCCTGCGCGACGTCACCGTCCTCGACGCGCTCACCCGCGCCTGGCTCACCGACCGCCCCCACGGCGCGGTCGGCCGGCCCTCACCCGGCTGCTCGACGTCCGCGACGCGCTGCACGTCGTGAGCGGCCGCGGTCGTGACCGGCTCCTGCGCGAGGAGCACGACGCCGTCTCCGCCCTGCTCGGCTTGGCCGACCCCGACGACCTGCTGACGCAGGTCTCGAGCTCGGCCCGGACCATCGCCTGGGCGCTGGAGTCGACGATGCGGCGTGCCAGCCAGAGCCAGCGGGCCCGCACGCTGCGGGTCGGACCCCGCCGACCGACGATGACCCCGCTCGGCCACGGGCTCTTCGCGCACGACGGCGAGGCGGTCCTCGGCTCGACCCGGCTCGTCGGGGTCGACGCGAGCCTCCCCCTTCGTGCTGCCGTCGTCGCGGCCCGCCACCGGCTGCCGCTCGCGCCGCAGACCCTCGCCAACCTCGCGGCCTGCCCCGACCTGCCGACACCGTGGGACGAGCAGGCCCGCGACCTGCTCTCCGACCTGCTCGCCGCCGGCCCCGGGCTCGAGGCGTCTGGGAGGGCCTCGACCAGGTCGGCGTGGTCGAGCGCTGGCTGCCGGAGTGGACCGCGGTGCGGTGCCGCCCGCAGCACAACCCCGTGCACCGGCACACCGTCGACCGGCACCTGCTCGAGACCGTCGCCCGGGCGGCGGCGCTCGCCCGCGACGTCGCCCGGCCCGACCTGCTGCGCCTGGCCGCGCTGCTCCACGACATCGGCAAGATCGCTGGTGCCCGCGACCACTCGCGCACGGGCGCCGACCTCGCCGACGGCGTGCTGCGGCGCTGGGGCCTGGCCGAGGAGGACCGCGAGGTCGTCGTGCTGCTCGTCGCGAGCACCTGACCCTCATCGAGATGGCCACCCGGCGCGACCTGTCCGACCCCGCGACCGCCGGCGGCCGTGGGCGACCTCGTCGGCAGGACGCGCAGACCTTCGAGCTGCTGCGGGCGCTCACCGTCGCCGACGCCCGGGCTGCCGGGCCCGCCGGCCTGGACCGACTGGCGCGCCAGCCTGCTCGACACGCTCACGGGACAGGTCCGCGCCCGGCTCACCGGGGGTCGCGCCGCCCGTGCCGCCCCTCGCGCCCGCCCCACGGGTCGACGACGAGG
>NZ_JBNFOF010000219.1:0-4902 GCF_057364645.1 Janibacter sp. CFPM2_SD2 | reverse complement strand
GGCGGGGAAGCCGCGCCGGCGGTGCAGGCACCGACGCGGCCACCGACGAGGCCGTCACGCGCGCTCTCACCGGAGCGACGACCGTGCCGCCCGGCACCGCGTGGCCGTGGCGCGACGAACCGATGCTCGTCGGCTCCCCGGTCGGGCGAGACGCGCAGGTCCTCGGGGCCGTCGTCGTCACCGCCCCGACCGACGGTGTCCGCAGCGACGTGACGGTGCGCCTGGCGCTCATGGGTGCGCTCGCCCTGGCAACGCTGCTGCTGACCGTCTTCGGAGTCATCCGGCCGCTCGTCGGGTGGGTGCTGCGGCCGGTGCACGCGCTCGACCGCACGGCGACCCGGCTCAGCTCGGGCGACATGGGGGCGCGGGCGAGCGAGACCGGCCCACCCGAGCTGCGCGAGCTGGCCCGGTCCTTCAACGACATGGCCGACAGCGTCGAGGCCTCGCAGGCGCAGCAGCGCGAGCTCGTCGCCGACGCCGCACACCAGCTCGGCAACCCCCTGACGGCGCTGCGGCTGCGCGTCGAGGGCCTGGCCTCCGACGGGGTCGACCGCGACCAGGTCGAGCCGGTCCTCGAGGAGACCGACCGGCTGAGCGCAACCGTCGAGTCGCTGCTGCACCTCAGCCAGGTCGGGGCGACGCAGGTGGTCGCCGAGCCCGTCGACGTCGCCGCCCTCGTGCGCCACCGCTGCCAGATGTGGGACCCGGTCTTCGCCGCGCTCGAGGTGCGCACTCCCCCGTCGGCGATCGCCCTGGCCAGCGCCGAGGTCGTCGACACCGCGATGGACGCGCTGCTCGACAATGCCGCGAAGTTCGCCCCGGGTTCCCCCGTCCTCGTCAGCGTGCAGGTCGCCCCGGCCCCCGCAGGCGAAGGGGGCGTGCCCACGGTTCGAGTGCGGGTCGCCGACGGCGGGCCCGGTCTGCACCCGGACGACGTCGCCAAGGTCGGCGCGCGCTTCTTCCGCGGCCGGGCCCACCAGAACGTGCCGGGCACCGGCCTCGGCCTCGCCATCGTCCGCGCCCGCCTCGCCGACTGCGGTGGCGACCTCGAGGTGGGCCCGGCCTCGTCGCCCGGGCGCGAACCTCGCCGACGCGAACCCCACCGGCGGGCTCGCCGTGACGCTCGTGCTCCCGGCGGCGTAGCCCGGGGCGGGGCCACCCGGCACGACGAGCAGTGCCGGCGGATGGGCCGCTACGCCGTTGCTCCGTACTCCGAGCACGACCACCCGGCACGACGCCACTGGTCGAGCGAAATGGCCACTACGCCGTTGCTCCGTACCCCGAGCACGGCATCACCGCCCGCCACACGCGGAGCCGCGGACGTGCTGCCGGTCTGGGCCGGACCCGATGCACCTGGCTCACCGCGGGTGAGGACCGGATGTTCACCGTACGGAGCAACGGCGCAGGCAACGCCAGCACGCCCCAGCGCTTTCCAGACATCCGATGCTCACCGTACGGAGCAACGACGTAGTGCCCAGCACTCCCCCACGCTCGCCCGAGCCCGGCAGCCGCGCTCACCGTACGGAGCAACGGCACAGCCGGCGAGGCGATCGAGCTAGTCGCGCTGCTCCCGGTAGTAGCGCAGCGCGCCCGGGTGCAGCGGCAGCGGCGAGGTGTAGATGGCGGTGCCGATGTTGGGCTGACGCACGCCGTGGGCGAGCTCGTCGACACGGGGCTGCGCCTCGAAGAGCACGCGGGTGAGGGCGTGGACGAGGCGTTCGTCGAGGTCGCGGCGCACGAGCAGGTAGTTCTGCACGCTGACGGTGTCGACGGCCCGGTCGAGGTCGTAGGTCGAGGCAGGGATCGACGACCGGGAGAACTCGCTGCCGTGCTGCCGCACGAGCCGCGGCACGAGGTGGCCGAGCGGCACGAGCCGGATGTCCCGCGCCTGCGACAGGTGCAGCACCGCGGTGTTGGGCAGGCCGCTGACGAAGAAGAAGGCGTCGAGCCGGTCCGCCGCGAGCGCATCGGCCGACCGCTGCAGCGTCTCCGCGACGGGCCGGAACTCATCACTCGTCAGGCCTGCCGCGCGCATGCACCGCCACGCGATCCCGCGCGTCCCCGACCCGCTCGCGCCCAGGCTCACGCGCGCCCGGCGAGGTCGGTCACGGCACGCACGTCCGAGTCGGCACGCACGACGAGGTGGACGAAGCTGTCGTAGGCACGGGCGAGCGCCCACAGGTCGACCGGCTCGTTCCACACCCCACGACCCCGCCGGGCATCGGCGGCGGTGTCAGCGAGGCTGAAGCCCACGTCGCTCACCCCGGAAGCGACCTCGCGCACGTTGTCGACCGAGGCATTGGTCCCCCGCGTGTGCACGGTGATGCCCGGCAGCTGCTCCTGCCAGGCCTTCGCCAGGGCCTCGCCGTATCGGTGGAAGACCCCACCCGGGTTGCCCGTCGCGAGCGTCAGCTCCGCCGGCTCGAGGTCGTCCCACGACCGGCGCCCGCACGCGCCGAGCGACGCCGGCCCGGCCCGCCCGGCGCCCCACCGCGGCACCGGCCGCGAGCAGCATCCGGCGGGTCGGGTGGGTCGGCATGCGCGACAGCATCCCACGCGGCTCGACGCACGGACCGGGCAGGATGGACCCATGCGCCCGATGCTCGCCACCCTCGCCGACGCGGTGCCGCGCGGCCCCGAGTGGGCGCACGAGGTCAAGTGGGACGGCATGCGCGTCCTCGCCGACGTCCGCGGCGGCGGGCTCACCCTGACGAGCCGGTCCGGTCGCGACGTGACGGTCTCCTTCCCCGAGCTCGTCCCGCTCGCCGACCTCTACGACGACATGCTCCTCGACGGCGAGGTCGTCTCACTCGTCGACGGGCGGCCGAGCTTCGGCGCCCTGGCCGAGCGGATGCACATCGGCGACGCGCGCCGCGCGGGCCCGGGGCGGCCGGTCGCGCACCCGGTGACCTTCGTCGTCTTCGACGTCGTGCGCCTCCTCGGCCAGGACCTCACCCGTCAGCCGTGGTCGGCCCGTCGCGCCCTGCTCGAGCAGCTCGAGCTCGACGGCCCGCGCGTGCACGTCCCACCCGTCCACGACGACGGCGAAGGTCTGCTCGCTGCGACCGCCGAGCAGGGCCTCGAGGGCATCGTCTCCAAGCGCCGCACCTCGCCCTACTCCCCCGGCCGGCGCTCCCCCGACTGGCTCAAGCTGCCCCACCGCGACAGCATCTCGGTCGTCGTCGGCGGCTGGCGCCCCGAGACCGACAGCACCCGCCTGGGTGCCGTGCTCGTCGGGCTGCCGGGTGCCGAGGGGTGGGACTTCGTCGGGCGAGTCGGTTCCGGCCTCGCCGGCCGGGCCGGCGCCGCCCTGCTGGCGCGACTGCGTCCGCTCGAGGTGACGGACTCCCCCTTCGTCACGGAGGTGCCGCGCGAGGACGCGGCCGGCACCACGTGGGTGACCCCGCAGCTCGTCGTCGACGTCGCGAGCCTGGGCCGCAGCAGCGGGGGACGGCTGCGGCAGCCGTCCTTCCAGCGAGTGCGCGCCGACCTCACCGCCACCGACCTGCAGGAGACCGCAGATGGCTGACCCCAAGGGCACCGTCACCCGCGTCGAGGTCGGCGGCCGCACCATGCGCCTCACCTCGCTCGACAAGGTCATGTACCCCGCGACGGAGACGACGAAGGGGGAGATCCTCAGCTACTACGCCCGCGCCGGCGAGACCGTCCTCGCGCACCTCGCGGGCCGCCCCGTGACGCGGGTGCGGTGGCCGCACGGGACGGGCGGGGAGAGCTTCTTCGAGAAGAACCTGCCCTCCGGCGCCCCGAGCTGGCTGCCGCGGGTGCGCGTCCACGACGTCACCTACCCGCTCGTCGAGGACCTCGCCCAGCTGACCTACCTCGTCAACCTCAACAGCATCGAGCTGCACGTGCCCCAGTGGCGCGTCGACGACGAGGGCACGCCGCTCAACCCCGACCGCCTCGTCATCGACCTCGACCCGGGCAAGCCCGCCGGGCTGCACGAGTGCGCCCGGGTGGCGCTCCTGCTGCGCGATCGGCTCGGCGGGCTCGGGCTCGACCTGCACCCCGTGACCTCGGGCAGCAAGGGGATGCAGCTCTACGCGCGGCTCGGCGGCGACCTCACGAGCGACCAGGTACGCGACCTGACGCAGCAGCTCGCGCAGGAGATGACGCGCAAGCACCCCGACCTCGTGCTGTGGAAGATGACCAAGACGCTGCGCCCGGGCAAGGTCTTCCTCGACTGGAGCCAGAATGTCGCGGCCAAGACGACCGTGTGCCCCTACTCGATGCGCGGACGGGACGATCCGTGGGTCGCGGCGCCGCGCACCTGGGACGAGGTCGAGGCCGGGGCCGAGGACCCCGACGCGCTCGAGCAGCTCGACATCGAGCAGGTGCTCGACCGCCTCGACGAGCACGGTGACCTGCTCGCGCCGCTGCTCGACGACTGAGCCTGCCAGCGCGGCCCCCTGCCCGGCCTCCCTCTCCCGGGCGCTACCCCTGCTCGGCGAAGCGCCGCCGCACGAAGCTCTCGTGCGCCATCCGGATGTGCGCGGCCATGAGCTCGCCCGCGAGCTCGGCGCGCCCCTCACCGATGGCTCGGGCGATGAGCCGGTGGACGTCCAGGCTGCGCGCGATGTCCTCGTCGTCGTAGTCGAAGAAGGTCCCCTGCGTCGGCGAGCTGCGCGCGAGCGAGGTGACGATGCGCTGCTGCCGCGGCGAGGCGGCCGCCTCGAGGACGAGCTCGTGGAAGTCACGGTTGTTGCGGTGCAGGGCGTCACGGTCGTGCGTCGGCAGCGCCGCCATCTCGTCCACGAGCCGCCCGAGCCCGGCCACCTGCTCGTCCGTGCGGTGCGCCGCCGCCCGCTGCGCGGCCCGGCTCTCCAGCAGCCGCCGCAGCTCGAAGACCTCGTCGACGTCGGCGCGGGTGAAGTCGGCGACGAA
>NZ_JBNFOF010000218.1:0-4919 GCF_057364645.1 Janibacter sp. CFPM2_SD2 | reverse complement strand
CGGAGGTGGGGGTGCGCGGAGGGCGAGGAACGAGCCCGGAGCGCGGGGGTCCCTACCGGGAGCGCCCGCCGGCGGCGGGCGCGCGGGCCGCAGGCCCGCCTTGAGTCAGTAGGGAAACTCATCACAAGACCCCCGGAAGGTTGGGGTCATTCGTGGGCGACATACGGCAGCCTGAGACTGTCGCGAGGGTGCTGCACCCAGGTTGGGTGCCCGCCAGGGCGTTGATCACATCGGGGAAGCGATAGCGTGACTGGCGTCGAGGAGATGCCGTATTTTCCGAGTTGGAGCTGTCATGCACTTCACAAAGTTTGAGTTTAAAAACGTCAAGGGCCTGCGAGATGCATCTCTCCAGTTAGGGCCGGGAACGTCTGCAGATTCAATCGTGACGTTGGTGGGCTTGAATGAAAGTGGCAAGACGACCGTGCTAGAAGCTATAGATCGCTTCTTCCCGGGAAAAGAGGACGAAGAGATCAAACCTCCGCTTTGCTCGGCCTGGCGCGGGCGGACCCGTTCGAGCTCATTCCCATCTCCCAGCGAGGCAACTTCAACGGTTCGGTGGAGATAGTCGCGACAGTCAAGCTGGACGAGGGCGACGAGGATCTGATCAAGAAGAGTGTCGATCTCGCCACTGGATTCCGGCTAGACGAATTGCCTGACGAGATTAGGATAACAAACCGGTACACCTACTCGAGCAGTAAGTTGGACCGGTCTGTGACGGTTTGGCCGTCGACGCTTGGGTCGGGTAGAACCAAACAAGGGAAGAAATCTCATTCTGTCAATTCTAAGTCGCGGCGAGCTGAGTGGAGTGCCGTGGTCTCCGCGGTCCGGGAGATTGTTCCCAGGATTTGGTACTTTCCCAACTTTCTGTTCGAGTTTCCCGATTCGGTGAGGTTGGACATTCCGGAGAATGAGACTGTGGCGAACCAGCTATATCGCCTTCTTGTTCAGGACATTCTGGCTTCTATCGACGGGGCGGCAACCGTTCAAGAGCACTTAGTTGAGCGCGCCAGGTCGGCGGAGCAGGCGGATAAGTCGAGCCTTAAGCAACTTCAGAGGCAAATGGGCGCGGAGGTGACCCGTACGGTTATTTCGAGATGGAACGAGATGTTCGGTGGGTCCGACCTGCAGGGAAAGCGCGTCTTCTTCGAGGTGGAAGCGGGCGGTGCGTCCGGCTCCGAAGTTACCGGAGAATTCTATTTGGAGGATGGGACTGATCTGTTCTCCATCAACGAAAGGTCGCTAGGTTTCCGTTGGTTCTTTGTCTACCTCCTCCTCACCACTTACCGTGCGCGGCGTCCAGAGCATGGTCGAATTGTTTACCTGCTTGACGAGCCTGCGAGCAATCTTCACTCATCTGCCCAGGGCCTTCTTCTGGAAAGCTTGCAAAAGTTGGGTGAAGAGGCGCAGATAATTTACACCACCCATTCTCACCACTTAGTTAACCCCAAATGGCTAGAGTCGACGTTCGTCGTTGCGAATACCGCCGCCGACCCGTCGAAGATCACTTCGGATGTGCTATCTAAGAATACAGACATTTCCATACGTCGATATCCTGAATTTGCATATGAGAATCCCGGTAGGCGGCACTATTTTCAGCCGGTGTTGGATGTTCTGAAGTATCGCCCGACGGACTTGGAGCTTGTTCCAGAGGTCGTGATGACGGAGGGTAAGGCTGACTACTATCTGATTAAGTACTTCCAAGACGTCATCTCCGAGTCTTCGCGTCCATTGAGTGTCCTGCCGGGTAGGGGTTCAGGGTCGCTGGACGAGGTGGTTCGCCTCTATTTGGGCTGGGGGAGGAATTTCGTCATTCTACTGGATTCGGATCAAGGTGGCGTTGATGCGAGGAAGCATTATGAGAGGGAGTTTGGCCCTGCTGTTTCGGCGAGGCTACTTGACCTTTCGGCTGTGGTTAATGTCAAGGGCGCCGTTGCGATTGAGAGCCTTCTCGAGGAGTCCGACCAGCTGGCCTTTCAGCGTCTAATTGATCCATCCGCCAGCCAGTGGAACAAGCGAATGTGGTCTCAAGGGGTAGAGCATGCCGTGGCTACCGTTACACCCATTCACCTGTCGAGTTCGGCTTGCGACAACTTGAGGCGACTTGTTGAGGCCCTCGGCGAGCAGTTAGGTGCAAGGCGCGGTGGGCAGGCTCAAGGGTGAGTGGGGGTTGTGGGTTGATTCGGCTGCGCGCTGGCGAGTTTCAGTAGATCGATCACGCGGTCGTCAGTTAGTTTCGCTAGCGGGCTGCCTTGGGGTGGAGGGCGAATAGCGGGCGGGCTAGGGGGTCTTGATCGAGATTGAATCGGTCGTGCCGTGTCCATCCCAGCGCGCTCCAAAACTTTGCTGCCTCTTGATCGAGCGCGATGGCGGTCCAGGCGGTCGAACTGTCAGCGGTTAGGGTGGCGACGGTCCATGCGCCGATGCCCTTGCCGCGATGGTCCGCTGAGACCTCGAGTAGGTCGATTTCTGATGCTCCGCTAGCTGGCGCCTCCCACGTTGGATAGAACTCGTTCTTCGGGTCTAGGGCGACGTTGACGCGCGCTAGCTCGACGGCGTCTTCGCCGAGCACTGTAAAGAGCTCGCAGGGTCCCTTCTTGATGCCGCCCCACCATTCGCGATCGAACTGAGGGATTTCGGGGAAGGCCTCGTTCACGAAGTCTCCCTCGTTGACGGTGTGCAACTTCACAAGGGTCCAGTTCATGCCAGAGATGCTCGCACACGGGCGGGATCCAGCAACCTTCCCCCGGCCTGTGGATAAGTGTCTGCGCAGCGAACAAACTCTTGGTGTGCTTTGTCTGCGGGCCGGCGCTGGACGTGCATGGTGCCACCAGGTTCGTGAAAGATGCGCAGTGCGCTCGGGCTTCGACGTCACGCGCGAGGCACTCGGCATCGTGGCCACGCCGCACGACCTGCGGCGTACTTTCGGCAGTCTCGCGCGCATGGCTGGCGCCGACCTGCGCTTCATCCAGAAGGCGATGGGTCACGGCTCCATCACGACCACGGCCAGGATCTACGCGCACCTCTACGACGACGAGCTCGACATCGTCGCCTCGGCGCTGGATGGACTCGGCAAGACCTCGTCCGCACGGGCCATGCGGGCGAAAAGCGGGCGACTTGACCCGGACGAGGACCCGCACGGTGGCGAAAACCCCGGAACCTAGGGGCGCCCCCGGCAAGATTCGAACTTGCGACACCTTCTTTAGGAGAGAAGTGCTCTTCCCCTGAGCTACGGAGGCCGGACGCGGTGCGGTGAGGCGACCACGCCACGGGACAGGGTACGCGTCATACTCCCTTCGGTGAGCATCCCGGCACTGCAGCGGCGCACCGTCACCACCCTCGCCGGATCGCAGGTCCTCGGCGGTGTGGGGGTGAGCGCGGGGGCCGCGGTCGGTGCGCTCCTCGCGGCCGACATCTCGGGCAGCGAGACCTGGGCCGGGCTGGGCGGGACGGCCCAGACCCTGGGCGGAGCGCTGGCGGCGCTCGTCGTCGCGCGGGTCGTGGCGGCGAAGGGGAGGCGCCCCGGCCTGACCACGGGGTACCTCATGGCGATCGTCGGCGGCCTGGTCATCGTGACCGCGTCGGTGGTCGGCTCCTTCGTCCTGCTGCTGCTCGGTTTCCTGCTCTTCGGCGGGGCGACGGCGGCCAACTCGCAGGCGCGCTTCGCCGCGATGGACCTCGCCGACGAGGCCCACCGCGGTCGGCACCTGTCCGTCGTCGTCTGGGCCACGACCATCGGCGCCGTGGCGGGGCCCAACCTCACCGGCCCGGGGCAGTGGGTCGCTCGCCAGCTCGGGCTGCCGGCCCTCGTCGGCCCCTATGTCCTCTCGCTCGCCGGCATCGCCCTCGCGGCGCTCGTCCTGACGCTCGCGCTGCGCCCGGACCCCCTGCTCACCGCCCGCAGCCTGCACGTCGACCACGACGAGCCGGACCCGACGGCCCTCGAGGGCGAGGCCTCCCGCGGGTGGGCCGTCATCCGCAGCCGACCCGACGCGCTCATGGGCGTCGTCGCCATGGCCCTGGGGCACGTCGTCATGGTGTCGGTGATGATCATGACCCCGCTGCACATGCGCCACGGCCACGCCGGCCTCGAGATCATCGGCCTGGTCATCTCGCTCCACGTCGTCGGCATGTACGCCTTCTCGCCCCTGACCGGCTGGGCCGTCGACCGCTGGGGCTCACGGGTCGTCATCGCCGTCGGCTCCGGTGTGCTGCTCACCGCGAGCCTCCTCGCGGCCTCGACGGCGAGCGGGCACTCCCTTCGCCTGACGGCAGCGCTCGTGCTGCTGGGGATGGGCTGGTCGTGCACCCTCATCGCCGGCTCGACCCTGCTCACCGCCGCCGTCCCGCTGCGCCAGCGGCCCGCGGCCCAGGGCCTGTCCGACGTGGCGATGGGCCTGGCCGGGGGCGGTGGGGGGAGCCCTCGCCGGCGTCGTCGTCGGCTGGTGGGGCTACCCGGCGCTCGGGCTGCTCGCGGGCGGCGCGGCACTCCTGCTCGGTCTGCTGGTCCCGCTCGGGCGGCGCTTCGGTTGTTAGCGTTGGCACCGTGACTCCTCCGCCGACGACCCCTGCCCAGGCGCCGGCCGACGTGTCCCCCCTGCGCCGCGAGCTCATGGAGCTCGGCGGCCCCAACACCCTCATCTGGCCGGCCCGCGACCCGCACGTCGTCGACCTGACGACCGCTCACCCCGGCGGCGTCGCGATGCTCCTGTCCGGCCGCGACGCCCGCCTGTCCGACCTCGTCCGCGAGCCCGGGGCTCTGCTGCGCGCCCAGCGCCGGGCCACCAGCCTCACCGAGCACGTCGAGCGGATCTCCCAGGAGCACGGTGTGCACACCTGGCTTCCTCGCGATGGGGGCCGCCTCGTGGCACGTGCCGGCGAGGAGGAGCGCCCGCTCGCCCCCGGTCGTCCTGCGCCGCGCG
>NZ_JBNFOF010000217.1:0-4941 GCF_057364645.1 Janibacter sp. CFPM2_SD2 | reverse complement strand
CCGGCTGCCCCCAAGGCCCCGGCCGCTCCCAAGGCTGCGGCTGCTGCACCGGCAGCGTCGGCGGCCCCCAAGGCTCCGGCCACGGCGCCGAGCCGGTCGTCCGTCACCGTCTCGGCCTCGTCGGCCGCGCCCTCCGTCACGACCGCTGACAAGGACTGCCCCGACTTCTCCTCGCAGGCCGAGGCGCAGACCTTCTTCACCACCCACGGTGGCCCGGCCATCGACCGCCACCGCCTCGACGCCGACAACGACGGCATCGCGTGCGAGACCTACTTCGGCACTGACGGTTCCGACGCCGCGGACCGCTCGCAGGCCCGCACGATCAACGCCGGTGTCCCCGACGTCGCCGGACCCAACACCCTGGGCCTTCTCGGCGGCGGGCTGCTCGTCCTGAGCGGTATCGGCGTCGCCGTGCGCGCTCGTCGCGCCAGCTGATCGGCGGGGCACCCTGAGACGACTCGCCCTGCTGCTCCTCGCCCTCGTCCTCGTCGGCGGGGGTGCGGCACTGACCTGGTGGTCGGTCGCGAGCGGCGAGGAGCCCGAGGCGGCGCCGGTACCCAGCCAGACCTTCGCGGTGGCATCGCCGACCCCGGACCCGACCCGCACGGCGACCGTCGCCGCGATCCCCGACGACCCGGCGCCGTCCTCGAGCACCTCGGCCGGCTCCTCGTCGAGGACGAGCCGGGAGTTGGTCATGTCGCCCGACCGGATGGGCCCCGACCGTCTCTACGTGCCCTCGCTCGGGATCTACGCCAGCCTCGACGGGGTGAAGTTCAGCGGCGGGTCCCTCGACATCCCGCGGGAGCCGTGGCGGGTCGGTCGCGACGTGTGGTCCGCGCCCCTCGGCGCCGGCGCGGGGACGACCCTGCTCGCCGGGCACGTCGACCTGTCGGGGACACCGGGTGCACTCGCCCGGCTCAGTGACGCCCGTCCGGGAGCGCTGGTCCACGTCACCGACGGCGCGGGTCGTCGGTCGACCTTCGTCACGACGAGCCTGCAGAGCTACTCCAAGGTGTCGCTGCCCCGCTCGATCTTCCGGGTGGACGGCCCCCGCCAGCTCGCCCTCGTCACCTGCGGCGGCCCGGTGATGACGATCGACGGGGAGCAGCACTACCGCGACAACGTCGTGCTCACGGCGGTGCCGGCGAGCGGCTGAGCGGCAGCCCCGACCAGCCCCGTCCGGGCCCCGACTCAGCGCTTCGTCCGGCCCCGTCCGGGCCTCGACTCAGCGCTTCGCGTAGAGCCCCTCGATCGCCTCGGCGCGCTGCGTCTCGATGACGTGGCGCTTGAGCTTCTGCGTCGCGGTCATCTCGCCCGACTCCTCGGTGAAGTCGTCGTCGAGGACGACGAACTTCTTGATCCCCTCGGCCTTGGAGACCAGCTCGTTGGCCTCGTCGACGACACCCTGCAGCTCGGCCTGCGGGTCGGCGGGTCGCTCCGCCTCCGGGTCGAGCGTGATGAGCGCTGCGACGAAGGGCCGCCCCTCGCCGACGACCATCGCCTGGGAGACGAGCGGGTGGGAGCGCAGCACGTCCTCGAGCGGTCCGGGCACGACGTTCTTGCCGCCCGCGGTCACGATGATCTCCTTGGCCCGGCCGGTGATCGTCAGATAGCCCTCGTCGTCGAGCGAGCCGAGGTCACCGGTGGCGAACCAGCCGTCGACGATCGACGCCTGAGTCGCCTCGTCGTTGCCCCAGTACTCGTCGGTGACGACGGCCCCGCGGACCTCGATCGCCCCGTCCTCGCTGATGCGCACCTCGTTGCCCGGCAGGGGGCGCCCGACGGTGCCGACACGCTGCTGGCCGGGCCCGTTGACGGTGATCGCCGCGCAGGTCTCGGTCAGGCCGTAGCCCTCGTGGATCGGCACGCCGACGCCGCGGAAGAAGTGGCCGAGGCGCTCGCCGAGCGCCCCGCCGCCGCTGATCTCGTACATCGTCTCCCCGCCGAGGGCCGCGCGGACCTTGGCGTAGAGCAGCCGGTCGAAGACCGCGTGCAGCACACGCAGCCGCAGCCCGGGGCGGCCCGGGCGCGGGTCGTCGCCCACGGCCCGGCTCCAGTCGATGGCGACCTGCTCCCCCTTCGCGAAGACGGCGGCGGAGACGCGGCGCCCGGCCGCCTTGGCGCGAATGCCGGCGTGCACCTTTTCGAAGACCCGGGGTACGCCGACGACCATGTGCGGACGGAAGGAGCCGAACTTCTCGACGATCGTCGAGAAGTCGGACCAGAAGCCGACCGTGGCGCCGGACTGCGCGGCGATGTAGGCGACGGAGCGGGCGAGCACGTGCGCCATCGGCAGGAACATCAGGATCCGGCGGCCGGGTGCCCCGACCTCGCCGATCGGGTGCGCCAGGCAGCCGGCGACCTCGGCGGCGAGGTGCCGGTGGGTGAGGACGACGCCCTTCGGCCGACCGGTGGTGCCGGAGGTGTAGACGATGCCCGCGAGGCCGTCGAGGGTCACTGCGTCCCGGCGCGCGTGCACCTCATCCTCGGCCACGGTCTGACCGCGCTCGGCGAGGGTGGCGAGGGCGCCGTCGTCGATGACGAGGACCTCGACGTCGAGACCGGTGGCCAGCTGTGCCATCGCCGGCGTCTCGACGAGCAGGACCCGTGCACCGGAGTCGCGGACGATCCACTCGAGCTGGCTGCGCGACGACGACGGGTAGACGGGGACGGTGCCGGCCCGGCGTTCCAGATCGCCTCGTCGAGCAGCAGCCACTCATAGCGGGTGTCGGCCATGAGCACCACACGGTCACCGGCGGCGACGCCGCTTGCGACGAGTCCCCGGACCGTCGCAACGAGGCTCTCGAGGTGCTCTCCGGCGGTGATGGTCTGCCAGTCGCCGTCGACGACGTGGCTGAAGGAGGGATGCTGCGGGTCCTCCTGCGCCCGACGCCAGGGACGAAGGGGGAGCAGGTCGCGGTCGGTGAGCTCGAGGGCTTCGCCGGTGGCGTGGGTGGCGGGCACGGATGACCTCCTGGGACGACTACACGTGTAGAAAGGGCCAGTGTCTCACGCGCCTTCGGCACCCGGGCACGACAAGGCCCCGACCGTAGCGGTCGGGGCCTTGTCGTGCGAGCCGCTCGGGAGCGGCCTGCGCGGGGTCGCTCAGAAGCGACCGAAGGTCACGTCATCGGTCCAGATGTCGCGCTCCTGCACCGGCGACTCGGAGTTGCCCGCGTCGATGATCTTGCCGTCGCCGGCGTAGATCCCGTTGTGGTACGCGGGGTTGCCGAAGAAGACGATGTCACCGGGCTGTGGGTTGGAGACCGGGGTGGCTGCAGCCTGCTGCTGCTGCGTCGTGCGCGGGATGTCCTTACCCGCCTTGTCGTAGACGTACTGCACGAAGCCGGAGCAGTCGAAGCCCGCGGTGGTCGTGCCGCCGTAGACGTAGGGCGTGCCGGTGAGGCTGCGCGCGGTGTTGACGATCGACGAGTCGGAGGCCGGGGCGCTGGCCGAGGCCTGGGCGGTCTCGGCGGTGCCACCGTCCGCGGACTGGGCACCACCGGTCGAGCTGGAGCCGCCGCCGGTCAGGCCCAGGGCGGAGCCGGTCTCGGGGCCGACGATGCCGTCGGCCGACAGACCGTTCTTGGCCTGCCAGCTCTCCACGGCCTGCTCGGTCAGGGACCCGAAGACGCCGTCGGCACTGACGCCGACCTTGTCCTGGATCTGCTTGACGACGCTGCCGGTGTCGCCGACGCGCACGTGGTCGGAGAAGGAGGTCGAGCCGCTGGGAGCGACGGAGTTGCCGGCGCTCTGCGCGCCGCCGGTCGAGGCGGTCTGCGAGGTGGCCGGGGCCGGAGCCTCGGGGCCGCCCTGGGCTGCCGCGCTCGTGGCGGTCATCGTCGATGCCCCCAGGCCGAGAGCCGTGGCGGCGAGGACGCCGGCGCCCGTGCGCTGTGCCGCAGAGCGGTGGGCGCGGGGGGCGGCGTGACGTGCGGTGTAGAACATGGTCATGCTGTCTCCTCTCGCCTGCGGAGTTAGCTGTCGGGTTGGGATGGAGACCATCCCGCCCTTCGACCGGGCGCTGCCCCGCCGTAGGACTTCACCCCGAGGCCGTGTGGCCAGAGGTTGGGTCCTCCGCTCCTACCGGTGCTGCTGGGGTACCCCGTCGAGGTGGTAGGACTCGGCGTCCTCGACGGCGTCCCGGCAGTGGCCGGGACCGCGTTCGACCATAGGTCATATAGTCACGAAATGGTAACGCGGGTGGCGAAACCCGTTGTGCACCAATGACGCAGGGGCAGCAATGACGAAGGGGCGAAAATGACGAAGGGGGCCCCGACCGTGATGGTCGGAGCCCCCTTCGTCGTGGGGTGCTGGGGTCAGCGGACGCGGCCGTAGGTCACGTTGCTCGTCCAGATCTTGCGCTTGGTCGTGTCGACGCGCGCGTTGCCGGCGTCGTACATCATGCCGTTGCCGGCGTAGATGCCCATGTGCCAGGCCGGCGCGCCGAAGAAGACGAGGTCGCCGGGCTGCGGGGAGTAGACGCGGGTGGTGGCGCGACGCTGCTGCTCGGCGGTGCGCGGCAGGCTCTTGCCGTGGCGGGCGAAGACGTACTGGGTGAAGCCCGAGCAGTCGAAGCCGGAGGTCGTCGTGCCGCCGTAGCGGTAGGGGACGCCCACGAGGCTCGCGGCGGTCGACAGGACGGACGAGCCCGAGACGGTGCGGGTGGTGGTGCGCGAGGTGGTCGTGCTCGTGCTGCGCAGGCCCATCTTGGTGCCGGTGCGGGGGCCGACGATGCCGTCGGCGACGAGGCCGTTGCGCTTCTGGTAGCGCTTGACCGCCGACTCGGTGAGGGGGCCGAAGATGCCGTCGGCGCTGGCGCCGACCTTGCGCTGGACCTGCTTGACGAGGTCGCCGCGGTGGCCGCGCCGGACCAGGCCGGAGAAGGTCGCGGCCGAGGTGCCCGACGAGACGGACGCCGAGGCGGGGGGCGCTCGTGGC